>NZ_JADDRN010000013.1:0-178584 GCF_017355445.1 Delftia sp. SD018 | reverse complement strand
GCGCCTGGGCGCCCGCCGTCTCCGGGGTCTGCGGCAGCAGCAGCACGAAGGCCTGGCCTTCATAGCGGCCCACCACGTCTTCCGGGCGCAGCCCTTGGCGCGCCAGCTGGGCCACATGCACCAGCGCGGCATCGCCCATGGCATGCCCCAGCTCGGCATTGAGGGCCTGCATGCCGTCCATATCGACCAGGGCAACGCTCAGCGGCTGGCCATGGCGCTGGGCGCGTGCCACCTCGCGGTCCAGTGCCTCGCTCACGCCCAGGCGGTTGAGCTGGCCGGTCAGCGGGTCGTGGCGTGCGCGGCGCGCGGCCTCGTCCAGCTCCTGCTGCAGTGTTTCGATGCGGGCCTCGCAGGCATCGACATGGGCGCGCAGCGCCTGCAGCTCCTCCTGGGCCACGCGGCTGCCGGCGGCCATGGTGCGCGTGGCCTCCAGCACCTGCTGCAGCAGCGGGGCTGCGTCTTCCAGGCGCTGGATGCCGTCCAGCTGGCGTGCCGCCTCTTCCATGCGGGCGCCCAGCGTTTCGTTGCTGCTCGTGATCTGCGCCAGGTGCTGCACGAAGCCGCCCAGCATGTCCCTGAGCGCCTGCTGCGCGGCGGCCATGCCGTCCTGCAACTGCAGGCGCCGGTGGATCACGGTCTGCAGCTCGCGCCGTGCATCGGCCAGGGGCGCGGGCGAAAGCGGCGGGGTGATGGCCTGCTCGATGGCCGTGAGCTGCTGCACCAGCCAGCTGCCATGCGTTGGGTCCTGGGCCAGGTGCTGGACCAGGGTCTGCAGCAACTCCTGCATCAACTGCAGGACCTGAAGCTGGTCGGCGATGGCGAACGACAGCTGGTAGTGCTGGTCGTGCAGGCGCCGCGCCAGGGCCTTGGCATCCACGGGCGGCGATTGCAGCTGCTCCATCAGCTGCTGGTGCAGTTGCCCGGTTTTGGTGTCCTGGGTGTCCAGCAGCGTGGACAAGGCCTCGAAGCGCCGCGCCAACTGCTGGGTCAGGTCGTCGGGCAGGGCCTGGACGGGCGGCGGCACGGGCAGCTCCACGGGCCTGGCCTCATGGGCAGGCGGCTGCAGGGCCGCGTTGGCATAGGCGGTGATGACCTGCTGCAGCCCTTGCCAGTCGCTGCGCTCTATGGCGGCGCCCAACTGGTCGCGCAGGCGCTTCTGTCCGGGCGTCTGCGCTGGCAAAAGCGCATGGACATGGCGCAGCGGGCCCTGGGGAAAGCTGGCGGGGCCGGGCTCGCCGGCCGCCTGTTCATAGAGGCGGGTGTAGTTTTCCGGGGTGGGCGGCAGGCGGTTCAGCGCCAGTTGCCGCAGGGTTTCGCGTGCCAGTTCGGAAGCGGAGCGCTCGGCCATGGGTGGGCAGTTGTTTCAGAATGCAATGCCCTCCAGTGTGGCATGGCCAGCGCCCGGTTCACTGCTCGTTGACCATCACCAGCTTGCCCTGCACCTGGCGCGATCCCATGCGCGCATAGGCGGCGTGCAGCTCGGCCATGGGCATGGTGCGGTCGATCACGGGCTTGATCTTTCCCTGGCCGTACCACTGCGCCAGCTCCTGCATCATGGCCGCATTGGCCTTGGGTTCGCGCCGGGAGAACTCGCCCCAGAAGACGCCCACCAGCGATGCGCCCTTGAGCAGCGGCAGGTTCAGCGGCAGGGCAGGAATCGGTCCTGCGGCAAAGCCCACGATCAGATAGCGGCCGCGCCAGGCGATGGAGCGGAAGGCCGGCTCGGCGAAGTCGCCGCCCACGGGGTCGTAGACCACGTCGGGGCCCTTGCCGTCGGTGGCTTCCTTGATGGCGGCGCGCAGATCGCCCTGGCTGTAGTTGATGGTGGCGTCGGCGCCCTGTGCCTTGCACAGCGCGCACTTTTCGTCGGTGGAGGCCGCTGCGATCACACGCGCACCCGCCGCCTTGGCGATCTGGATGGCGGCCGTGCCCACGCCGCCCGCCGCGCCCAGCACCAGCACCGTCTCGCCCGCGCGCAGCTGGCCGCGGTCGATCAGCGCATGGTGCGAGGTGGCATAGGTCATGATGAAGGCCGCAGCATCGACGAAGCTGAAACCGTCTGGCAGCGGCATGCAAAGCGCGGCCGGCGCCAGCGTATGGGTGCCGAAGCCCCCGGTGCCCGACAGGCAGGCCACGCGCTGGCCCACGGCCAGGTGGCTCACGCCCTCACCCACGGCCTGGACCACGCCCGCGTATTCCGAGCCCGGCACGAACGGCAGCTCAGGCTTCATCTGGTACTTGTTCTGCACGATCAGCAGATCGGGAAAGTTCAGGCTGGCCGCCTTCACTTCGAGCAGTACCTGCCCCGGGCCCGGCGTGGGCGTGGGCAGCTGCGTCCACTGCAGTTGATCGACGCCTGTGGGCGTGGTGCAAAGCCAAGCGTGCATGGTGGTTGTCTCCTGTGATTGAATGCCTGGCCGATGATAGGAGTGTGGTGGGAATGCCTCCTGTCCCTCGGGCGACGAGACGCCCGCCTACAATCGCCCGCAATCCCTGCTGTATCCATGAAGATTCTCATTTGTAACGACGACGGCTACCAGGCGCCCGGCATCCAGGCCCTGTACGAGGCGCTGCGCACGGTGGCAGACGTCGAGGTGGTGGCACCGGAGCACAACAACAGTGCCAAGTCCAACGCCCTGACGCTGAACGCGCCGCTGTATGTGCACCAGGCCCACAACGGCTTTCGCTATGTCAATGGCACGCCTGCGGACTGCGTGCACATCGCCCTGACCGGCCTGCTGGGCTACCGGCCCGACCTGGTGGTCTCTGGCATCAACAACGGCGCCAACATGGGCGACGACACCATCTATTCCGGCACCGTGGGCGCCGCCATGGAGGGCTTTCTGTTCGGCATTCCCTCCATTGCCTTCTCGCAGGTGGACAAGGGCTGGTCCGAGATCGAGGCCGCTGCCGCCGCTGCGCGCCAGCTGGTCATGGACATGCAATCGCAGGAACTGATCGGCCTGTCGCCCTGGCTGCTCAACGTGAACATTCCCAACATGCCCTTGTCCGCGCTCAAGCCCCTCAAGCTGTGCCGGCTGGGCCGCCGCCATGCGGCCGAACGCGTCATCACCCAGGAGAGCCCGCGCGGCGAAATGATGTACTGGATAGGCAGCGCAGGCGCGGCCAAGGATGACTCGGAGGGCACGGACTTCCACGCCACGGCGCACGGCCATGTGTCCGTCACGCCGCTGAAGGTGGACCTGACCGACCACGACAACCTGGGCTACTGGGCACAGACGGCGGCCAGGCTGGCGTCGGCCGGCCAGGGCGGGGCGGTGCAACCGTGAGCGAGCGCCGTCCCGGAGTTCCCTCGTGGGTGGCGCGCTCGGTGCAGACCCCTGCGCCGGCCTCGCGCGCGGCGCCTGCGCGCTCTGCGCTGGCGCCGGCCGGTGCCCGTGCCCCGCAACAGCCTTCGGGCATCGGCCTGGACTCGGCCGCCGTTCGCGCCCGCATGGTGCAGCGGCTGGCTGCCACCGGCATACAGTCGCCGGCCGTGCTGGCCGCCATGGGATCGGTGGAGCGCCACCGCTTTGTGGACAGCGCCCTGGTCAACCAGGCCTATGAAGACACCAGTCTGCCCATTGGCCTGGGCCAGACGATCTCCAAGCCCAGCGTGGTCGCCCGCATGACCGAGCTGCTGCTGGGTTCGGAAGCCGCGAAGTCGGGCCTGGGCCGCGTGCTGGAAATCGGCACGGGCTGCGGCTACCAGGCGGCGGTGCTGGCCCGCGTGGCACGCGAGGTCTATTCGATCGAGCGCCTGCGCGGCCTGCACGAGAAAGCGCGCAGCAACCTGCGGCCCTGGCGGCTGACCAATGTCCATCTGATCTTTGGAGATGGCATGGAAGGCTATGGCAGCGGCGCGCCGTATGCGGGCATCATCTCGGCCGCTGGCGGCGAGAGCATGCCCTCGGCCTGGTGCGACCAGTTGGCCGTGGGCGGGCGGCTTGTCGCCCCCATGGTGGTTACGGGTGGTAAGCAGGCACTGCTGGTGATTGACAAGAGTTCACACGGGTTTACGCAGTCGATTTTGGAGGCTGTGAACTTTGTCCCCCTAAAATCGGGCATCGCCTAGAAGGGAATAACTTATGTTGGTATCGCGAAGTCTTGGGGCTTGGGGAACGGTGGTGCTGGCCGGCATGGTTCTGGCAGGCTGCACATCCCAAGTGAACAGGGCTCCCGTGGAGGACCGTGGAACGACCACCACCTCCTCCACCTCTTCCTCGCCATCGGCAGCCGTCAAGCCGCTGCCCGGCGTCGAAAACGCCGGCAAGCCCGGCTACTACACGATCAAGCCCGGTGACACGCTGATCCGCATCGGCCTGGAAACCGGCCAGAGCTGGAAGGACATCGCGCGCTGGAACAATCTGGAGAACCCCAACCTGATCGAAGTCGGTCAGGTGGTGCGTGTCGTGCCGCCGACCAGCTCGGACAGCGTCGGCACGCGCCCCTCGTCCACTGCCTCCTCCACGCCCAGCGGCTCGCCCGTGGTGGCAACGCCGCTGCCGCCCGTGGCATCGTCGGGCGGCTCCTCGGCAACGCCTGCACCCGCACCGACCCCGGCACCCGCCCCTGCACCCGCAGCCGGCAAGGGCGCCGACGATGTGGACTTCATCTGGCCTGCATCGGGCAGCCTGATCGCCGGTTTTGACGAGGCGCGCAACAAGGGTTACGACATCGCAGGCAAGGCCGGCGATCCCGTGATGGCCGCTGCCGATGGCCGCGTGGTCTATGCCGGCGCCGGCCTGCGTGGCTATGGCAACCTGATCATCCTCAAGCACAACAACACCTACCTCACGGCCTACGCGCATAACCAGACGCTGCTGGTCAAGGAAGACCAGACCGTGCGCAAGGGCCAGAAGATCGCCGAGATGGGCAGCACCGACGCGGACCGCGTGAAGCTGCACTTCGAGGTGCGTCGCCAGGGCAAGCCTGTCGATCCTTCGCGCTACCTGCCTTCGCGCTGATGAGCCGCAGTACCAGGCAAACCGGACAAGCCCCTGCCCCGCAGGGGCTTGTTTCTTCTGCGCCCGGCGAATCGCCGTGGGAGCCGGTCGAGGACGAGGCCGAAGGCGGCGAGGTCGAGGCCGCCGCGGCCGAGCTGCGCGAGATCACCGTGCCGCCGGCGCAGCACGGCCTGCGCGCCGACAAGGTGCTGGCCGAATGCGTGGCCGAGTTCTCCCGCAGCTATCTGCAGCAACTGCTGGCGCAGGGCGCGGTCACGCTCAATGGGCGTGTGCTGGTCAAGCCGGCCACCAAGGTGGCCGCCGGTGACCGGATGGTGCTGGAGATGCGGCCCACGCAGCAGAGCATGGCCTTCCAGCCCGAAGACATGGCGCTGGACGTGGTGTATGAGGACGAGCACCTGCTGGTCGTCAACAAGCCGGCTGGCCTGGTCGTGCACCCGGCTCCGGGCAATTGGACGGGAACCCTGCTCAACGGCCTGCTGGGGCGCGACCCCAAGGCGCGGGAGGTGCCGCGCGCCGGCATCGTCCACCGCCTGGACAAGGACACCAGCGGACTCATGGTGGTGGCGCGCAGCCGCGCCGCCATGGACGCGCTGGTGGCCATGATCGCCGCGCGCGATGTCAGCCGCCAGTACCTGGCGCTGGCCCACAAGGCCTGGGGCCCGCGCAAGCGCCGCGAGGTCGATGCGCCCATCGGCCGCGACCCGCGCAACCGCCTGCGCATGGCCGTGGTCGATCTGGCGCAGCATGCAGGCAAGACCGCGCGCACCGACATCGACCTGCTGGCCGGCAACGAGGAAGTCAGCCTGGTGCGCTGCACGCTGCACACGGGCCGCACCCACCAGATCCGCGTACATATGGCATCGCTGGGCCACCCGCTGGTGGCCGATGCCGTCTACGGCGGCAAGGAGGCTGGCGGCATGGCGCGCCAGGCGCTGCACGCCTTCCGGCTGGCCTTCACCCATCCCATGACAGGCCAGGCCCTGGTGCTGCGCGCGCCGCTGCCGCCCGATATGGCACAGGCGCTGGAAAATTGGGGGCTGAGCTACAATCCCGCCGAAAGCCTCTGACCATCTCTCGCATGGCATCCGTGGAGCGCTTGCTTCCTCTTCTTTGATTCGGCGCACCCTGGCTGCCACCTCTGGTGGCACGCGCGCCTTTGTTCCCGAGACGCTGAGCCATGAATACGGTAGATGCCAAGCGGGTCCTGGAAACTGCATTGATCTGTGCGCCGCAGCCTGTCACGCTGCGTGAGCTGCGCTCGCTGTTCGATGACGTGCTGGGCTCCGACACGCTGAAGGACCTGCTGCTGGACCTGCAGAAAGACTGGGCGCAAAAGGGTGTGGAGCTGGTGCAGGTGGCGTCTGGATGGCGCTTCCAGAGCCGGCCCGAGATGCGGGTCTATCTGGACCGGCTACATCCCGAAAAGCCGCCACGCTACACCCGCGCGACCCTGGAGACGCTGGCGATCATCGCCTACCGCCAGCCAGTGACGCGTGGCGACATCGAGGACATACGCGGCGTGACGGTCAACAGCCTGCTGATCAAGCAACTGGAAGACCGGGGATGGATCGAGGTCATTGGCCACCGGGAAACCGTGGGCCGGCCCTCTTTGTTCGCCACCACGCGCCAGTTTCTGGACGACCTGGGCCTGCAGTCGCTGGACCAGTTGCCCATGCTCGAGGAGCCCGAATCCCAGCAAAGCCTGTTCAAGGCGCTGGAAGAGTCGGGTGCGCAGGAATTGGCAGCGGACGAGGCCGCGCCAGCCGGTGACGCTCCCTTGCCCGAAGAGCCCCAGGGCGAGACAGATGCCACGGAATCGGACGGGGCAGATGCCGCAATGGCAGCAGATACGGCTCAAGCAAATACAGCAGACCTGTCGGATGCAGCGGATGCGGCAGACGCAGCGGATGCGGCAGAGACAACAGACGCAACGGATACAGCGGATACAACGGATACGGACGGCACTGCAAAGCAGGCCGAAGAAGGAAAGCCATGACGGGTAGTGATATCTCCAAAGACCAGGACGCCCAGCCGGCGTCCGATGAGGCCGGCGCGCAGCGCAAGGCCCGCCCTGCGCGCTCGCGCGCTCCCAAGGCCGGGGCGCGGCCCGGCGCCAAGCCTGTGCGCAAGCCGCGTCCGGCCGCCGAGGCGGTGCATGCCGAAGACACCGTGCAAGAGCTGGTGCCGGCTGATGCATCAGAGCCGACCGACTCAGGGTCTGTCGAAGGCTACGGTTTTGCGGACGTCATCTCGGGCGAACTCGACGCCGCCGAAGAACGCGACGATGCCGCGCCTGCCAAGCGTGTGCTGCTGCCCCAGGTCGATTCGCCCAAGCTGCACAAGGTGCTGGCCCAGGCCGGGCTGGGATCGCGCCTCGAAATGGAGCAGCTCATTCTTGAAGGCCGCATCTCGGTCAACAACGAGCCTGCCCACGTGGGCCAGCGCATCCAGTTCGGCGACCAGATCAAGGTCAATGGCCAGCCCATCCGCTTTCGCATCGACCCGCCGCCGGCGCGTGTCATCGCCTATCACAAGCCCGTGGGCGAGGTCGTCACGCATGACGATCCGCAAAACCGTCCCACGGTGTTCCGCAAGCTGCCTCGCCTGCAGCATGGCAAATGGCAATCGGTGGGCCGCCTGGACCTGAACACCGAAGGCCTGCTGCTGTTCACCAGCTCGGGCGAGCTGGCCAACTCCCTGATGCACCCGCGCTTCGGCCTGGAGCGCGAATACGCAGCCCGTGTGCTGGGTGCGCTCAGCAAGGAAGAAAAGCAGCGCCTGACCGACGGCGTGCAGCTGGAAGACGGCGTGGCCGCCTTCGGCTCCATTGAGGACGGCGGTGGTGAAGGCGCCAACTGCTGGTACCGCGTGACCATTTCCGAAGGCCGCAACCGCGAAGTGCGCCGCATGTTCGAGGCGGTGGGCCATGCCGTGAGCCGGCTGATCCGCATCCGCTACGGCGCCATGGTGCTGCCGCGCGGCCTCAAGCGCGGCGCCTGGGTGGAGCTGGACCAGGCCGATATCCAGTCCCTGGCTTCGGCAGCCGGCATGCAGGCGCGTGCGCCCGCTGCACCCAAGCCACCGGTCGGAGGCCGCCGTGGTGGCCCGGCCGACCGCAATACCGTTCGCCGCGAAGGCGGCGGCCGCTACTTCGACGGCAATCGCCCGGCGCCCAACGCCATGCTCGACGGCCCGCGTGCCAAGCCTGCCGCCAAGGGCGGCAAGGCTGACGGCGGCCAGGGACAGGGCAAGGGGCAGGGCGGTGCAGGCGGGCGGGGCAAGGGCGGCGGCAGCCAGCAGCCCGATCCGATGCGTACATCGGTGGGCTACATCGGCTCCGACAGCCTGTCGCGTGCACGCCAGAACGCCAAGCGCAAGCCGGGAGGACGCCGCTGAAAGGCGGCCGGGCCGTCCGCCTTCTGGTTCATCCAGAGGTGGTCGGCCCGCCCTGTAAGCCTGCCATTTGGCAGCACCATGTCATCAAGGACTTTGATGGCACAGCTAGAATCAACGGTTTTGTCCAATTGACAAAAATCCATAGTAACCCTGATTAGGAACCATTCAAATGGCCATCGAACGCACTCTTTCCATCATCAAGCCCGACGCCGTTGCCAAGAACGTGATCGGCCAGATCTACGCACGCTTCGAAGGCGCTGGCCTGAAGGTCATCGCTGCCAAGATGGTGCACCTGTCGCGCGGCGAAGCCGAGCAGTTCTACGGCGTCCACAAGGAGCGTCCTTTCTTCAAGGACCTGGTGGACTTCATGGTCTCCGGCCCCGTGATGATCCAGGCTCTGGAAGGCGAGAACGCCATCCTGAAGAACCGCGAACTGATGGGCGCCACCGACCCCAAGAAGGCTGAGAAGGGCACGATCCGCGCCGACTTCGCCGACAGCATCGACGCCAACGCCGTGCACGGCTCTGACGCCGCTGAAACTGCAGCCGTGGAAGTGGCTTTCTTCTTCCCCGGCATGAACGTCTACTCGCGCTAATCCCCGCGTCTTCCGCGGCCGTCATGGTCTGTCCGGTGCAGGCCGTGCCTGCCGCGGAAGAGCCGAGAGCGGCGTGGCACCGGCCTGCCGACATGAATACCAATTTGCTAGATTTTGATCTCGACGGACTTGCCGCTTACTGCGAGCAACTCGGCGAGAAGCGTTTCCGCGCGACGCAGCTGTTCCGCTGGATCCACCAGCGAGGCGCCAGCGACTTCGACCAGATGAGCGATCTGGCCAAGTCCCTGCGCGAAAAGCTCAAGGCGTGTGCCCACATCACGGCCCTGCCGGTTCTGACCGAGCATGTGTCTGCCGATGGAACAGTCAAGTGGCTGTTCGACGTGGGAGGCGGCGATGCCGTCGAAGCCGTTTTCATTCCCGAAGATGACCGGGGCACGCTGTGCGTGTCGTCCCAGGCGGGCTGCGCCGTGGGCTGCCGCTTCTGCTCCACGGGTCACCAGGGCTTCAGCCGCAACCTCAGCACGGGCGAGATCCTGGCCCAGCTGTGGTACGCCGAGCATGCGCTGCGCAAGCGCCTGGGCACGGGCGGCGAGCGCGTCATCTCCAACGTGGTGATGATGGGCATGGGCGAGCCGCTGCAGAACTACACGGCCCTGGTGCCGGCGCTGCGCGCCATGCTCGATGACCATGGCTACGGCCTCTCGCGCCGCCGCGTGACCGTGTCCACCTCGGGCGTGGTGCCGATGATCGACCGGCTGTCCCAGGACTGCGCCGTGGCCATGGCCGTGTCGCTGCATGCGCCCAATGACGAGCTGCGCGACCCGCTGGTGCCGTTGAACCGCAAGTACCCCATCCACGAGCTGCTCGATGCCTGCGAGCGCTACCTGGAATTCGCGCCCCGTGACTTCATCACGTTCGAATACTGCATGCTCGATGGCGTCAATGACCAGCCTGAGCATGCGCGCCAACTGATAGAGTTGGTCCGCGCGCGTGGCGATGGCCGCAGCTGGTGCAAGTTCAACCTGATTCCGTTCAATCCGTTCCCGGCCTCGGGGCTGCTGCGTTCACCCGCAGCGCGGGTGACGGAATTCGCCAGCCTGCTGAGCAATGCCGGCATCGTGACCACGGTGCGCAAGACACGTGGCGACGACATCGACGCAGCCTGCGGACAGCTGGCTGGCGATGTCAAGGACCGCACGCGCGCTGCCGAGCGCATGGCCAGGCAGCGCACCATTGTTCTCAAGCAGGTGCCTTGAGAAGACCTGGGGCATGCCTGGCATGCCCCGACGGAACAAAGGACAGTTCATGAAGTCAGTGGCTCGGCGGCTGCGAACGGGGGATTTCGGTACAGGCATGCGCTGGGCAGTGCCCGCGCTGGTTCTTTTCTTGGCGGGCTGCGCAGGCAAGCAGCCTTTGGTGCCCCCGACGAATTCTGGCTCCGGCAACGCTTCCTCCGTCTCCAATGCCTCGATGGCTTCTGCCGCCGAGGCCGATCCCCGCCGCCGCGCAAGCATCCGCCTGGAGCTGGCGGCTTCCTATTTCCAGGCTGGCCGCATCGATGTGGCCCTGGAAGAGGTAAACCAGGCGCTGGCCGCTGACCCCAGTTCCGCCGACGGTTACGGCCTGCTGGCCCTGATCTACATGCGCAACCAGGACTGGGACCAGGCCGACGCCAGCCTGCGCAAGGCGATGTCGCTGCGTCCCCAGGACGGCGACCTGCAGCACAACTACGGCTGGCTGCTGTGCCAGCGCAAGCAATACGCGCAAGCCCAGGAATGGCTGGACAAGGCCCTGGCCCAGCCCGGCTACCTGGAGCGCCCCAAGACCTGGATGGCCAAGGGCCTGTGCCTGCAGCAGGCCGGCCTGCTGGTCGAGGCCCAGCAGGCGCTGCTCAAGGGCTATGAACTCGATCCCGCCAACCCGGTGATCGCCTACCACCTGAGCAACGTGATGCTGCAGGGCGGCGACGCCAAGAGGGCGCAGTTCTACATCCGGCGCCTGAACAGCAGTCCCCAGTCCAATGCGGAAAGCCTGTGGCTGGGGATCAAGATAGAGAGGGCGCTGCAGCAATCTGCAGCGATGCGGCAGCTGGCTGACCAGCTGCACCAGCGCTTCCCCGAGTCCCGCCAATGGCTGGCCTACGAGCGTGGAGCATTCAATGAGTGAGGTGTTGGCGGTGCATGACGAAGCAGGTACGCAAGGCGAGAACGCACAAACTTCCATGACGGCGGGCACGCTGCTGCGCCAGGCGCGCGAGGCGGCGGGTCTGTCTCTGGCCGGGCTGGCGGCGGCACTCAAGGTGCCAGCCCCCAAGCTGGAGGCGCTGGAGGCGGATGACTACGCCGCATTCCAGGACCATGTCTTCATGCGGGCCCTGGCGCAAAGCGTCTGCCGCACGCTGCGCATGGACTCGGCATCGGTGCTGGCCCTGCTGCCGCGCACCCAGCTCAAGAGCCTGGCCGATGATCGCGGCAGCATCAACGCCACGTTCAAGGAGCGCTCCTTCAAGGCCACCGGAACATCGCTGGGACGTGAAAACGGCTCGCGCAAGGTGGCCATCATCGTGCTGCTGCTGCTGGCTGCTGCCGCTGCCGTCTACTTCCTGCCCAAGCATGAAGGCGACGCCGAAGAGCCGCAGGCCGGCGCTTCCGATGCCGCTGCCCTGGTGCAGCCTGCAGGGACTGTGTCCGAGCCCGTGGCCGCCCAGGAGCCCGTTGCGCCTGCGGCGACGACGCCGGCCGATGTGCCGGCTGCATCTGCACCTGCACCCGCATCTGCCTCTGCACCGGCAACTTCAGCGCCTGCAGCGGCAGCCGTTCCGGCTCCTGCGTCCACCACAACGCCTGCTGCCCCTGCCGCCGATGCGCCTGCCGAGGGCGCCGCAGCGACATCGGCAGCCACTGCGGCGCAAACGCCTGGTGGCGTGCTGGTCATGAAGGCCAACGCACAATCGTGGGTGCAGGTCAAGGATTCCAGCGGCCGCGTGGTGCTGCAAAAGACGCTGGCGGCCGGTGAATCCATTGGCGCCGAGGGCGCGCTGCCGCTGTCGGTCATCGTCGGCAATGCCAGCGGCACCGAGGTACGTGTGCGTGGCGAATTGCTGGAAGTCGCCAAGACCACCCGCGACAATGTGGCCCGCTTTGAGGTGAAGTGACCGTGCAAGATCTCCCCATCACGCAGCAGCCGATAGCGATTGCCTCGCCGCTGCCGCGCAAGTCCCGCCAGGCCCGTGTGGTCTGGCGCAACAACGTCGTCACCGTGGGTGGCGATGCGCCTGTGCGCGTGCAGTCCATGACCAACACCGATACGGTGGACGCGGTCGAGACGGCCATTCAGGTGCGCCAACTGGCCCAGGCCGGCTCGGAGATGGTGCGCATCACCGTCAACACGCCCGAGGCGGCCGCCGCCGTGCCCTATATCCGCGAGCAGCTGGACCGCATGGGCGAGTACGTGCCGCTGGTGGGTGACTTCCACTACAACGGCCACCGCCTGCTCACTGAATACCCGGCCTGCGCCGAGGCACTGTCCAAGTACCGCATCAACCCCGGCAACGTGGGCAAGGGCGACAAGAAGGACAAGCAGTTCGGCCAGATGATCGAGGCGGCGGCCCGCTACGACAAGGCCGTGCGCATCGGTGTCAACTGGGGCTCGCTGGACCAGGAACTGATGGCCCGGCTGATGGACGAGAATTCGCGCCGCGCCCAGCCCTGGGACACGCGCCAGGTCATGTTCGAGGCGCTGATCTCCTCGGCCGTCGATTCCGCGCGCCTGGCCGAGTCCATGGGGCTGAACGGCGACAACATCATCCTGTCGTGCAAGGTCAGCGGCGTGCAGGACCTGATCTCGGTCTACCGGGCCCTTGCGCAGCGCTGCGACTATGCGCTGCACCTGGGCCTGACCGAAGCCGGCATGGGCACCAAGGGCACGGTGGCCTCGGCCGCCGCGCTGTCCGTGCTGCTGCAGGAAGGCATTGGCGACACCATCCGCGTCTCGCTCACGCCCCAGCCCGGCGAAGCGCGCACGCAGGAAGTGGTGGTCGCCTCCGAAATCCTGCAGGCCCTGGGCCTGCGCATCTTCGTGCCCAGCGTCACGGCCTGCCCGGGCTGCGGCCGCACCACCAGCACCACCTTCCAGGAACTGGCCAAGCAGATCGATGACTATCTGCGTGGCCAGATGCCGCTGTGGCGCATGAAGTATCCCGGTGTCGAGGCGATGAAGGTGGCCGTGATGGGCTGCATCGTCAACGGTCCCGGCGAGAGCAAGCACGCCAACATCGGCATCAGCCTTCCCGGCACGGGCGAGGCGCCCGCCGCCCCCGTCTACATCGACGGGGAAAAGGCGCTCACGCTGCGCGGCGAGCGGATTGCCGAGGAATTCCAGGCACTGGTCGAAAATTATGTGGCGCGCACCTATGGCGCCACCGCCGCTGCACCCGCCTGATCGGCTGCATCGAGCATTGCAGTTATTGCAAAATAGATAGCGCACCACGCTTTGCCTCATTGGCTCTCACGCGAAACAGGCGTTGAGAGTATGGGCGAAAAAAGCGGGGTCAGCGCCTGTTTCCGAGCATTCATCGAACGAGAACAACGTGGCCAAACCCGAAAAACTTTCCGCCGTCAAAGGCATGAACGACATTCTTCCCGCCGAGTCCGCTCGCTGGGAATGGCTGGAAGCGCAGGTGCGTGAATTGATGGCGCGCTTTGCCTACCGCAACGTGCGCACGCCCATCGTCGAGCATACGCAGCTGTTCGTTCGTGGCATCGGCGAGGTGACGGACATTGTCGAGAAGGAGATGTACTCCTTCGAGGACAAGCTCAACGGCGAGCGCCTGACGCTGCGCCCCGAAGGCACGGCCAGCCTGGTGCGCGCCACCATCGAGAACAATCTGCTGTACGACGGCGGCAAGCGCATGTGGTACATGGGCCCCATGTTCCGCCATGAGCGCCCGCAGCGCGGCCGTTACCGCCAGTTCCACCAGATCGGCGCCGAGGCCCTGGGCTTTGCCGGCCCCGATGTCGATGCCGAACTCATCATGCTGGCCGTTTCCCTGTGGAAGCAGCTGGGCCTGACCCAGTGGCGCCTGGAAATCAACAGCCTGGGCCAGCCTGAGGAGCGCCAGGCACACCGCCAGGCCCTGATCGCCTACCTGGAGCAGCACCAGGACGTGATGGACGAAGAGGCCAAGCGCCGCATGTACAGCAACCCGCTGCGCGTGCTGGACACCAAGAACCCCGCCATGCAGGACATGGTCAACGGCGCGCCGCGCCTGCTGGACTTCCTGGGCGAGGGCTCGCTGGCCCACTTCGACGGGCTCAAGGCCATCCTGGACGCCAACGGCGTGCCCTGGACCGTGAACCCGCGCCTGGTGCGCGGCCTGGACTACTACAACCTGACGGTGTTCGAGTTCATCACCGACATGCTGGGCTCGCAGGGCACCATCTGCGCGGGCGGCCGCTACGACTACCTGATCGAACAGGTGGGCGGCAAGAGCGCGCCTGCCGTGGGCTGGGCATTGGGTGTGGAGCGTGTGCTGGAACTCGTCAAGGAGCTCGGCACCGACATTCCCGCGCCCACGCTGCATGCCTACGCCATCGTCCCCGACGTGGCCGCCATGCCCGTGGCGCTGCGCACCCTGCAGCAGCTGCGTGAGGCCGGTGTGCGCGTGCAGATGCACGCGGCCAGCGCCGAAGGCATGGGCAGCATGAAGTCGCAGTTCAAGAAGGCCGATGCCAGCGGCGCGCATTTCGCGCTGATCTTCGGCTCCGATGAGCTGCAGCAGGGCCTGGTCACCGTCAAGTCGCTGCGCGACGGCGCGGGCCAGCAGGTGCAGCAAGCCCTGGCTGATGCGGCCCAATGGGCTGCCACCCTACAATCGGCGGTTTGACCAGCATCCGCAGCTTTTCAAGCGACCGCTCCAGCGGCGACCTCCATACATAAAGCGACACAGGCGATCCATGGCAAACCATTTCGATCTCGAAGAACAAGAGCAGATAGAGCAGCTCAAGCATTTCTGGAATACCTGGGGCACGTTGATCACCGGCGTGCTCGTGGTCATCTTCGTCGGCTTTGCCGGCTGGAATGGCTACCAGTACTGGGAAAAGCGCCAGGCCACGCAGGCTGCCGCTCTGGCGCATGCCGTTGACGTGGCGCTGGCTGGCAAGGACGCGGCGCGCGCCGGCCAGGCCTTCGCCGATCTCAAGGACAAGTACGCCGGCACCACGCAGGCGGCCCAGGCCGGCCTGCTGCTGGCCAAGGCTGCAGTGGACGAAGGCAAGCTCGATGACGCCAAGGCAGCCCTGAGCTGGGTGGCCGACAAGGGCGACGAAGGCTACAAGGCCCTGGCCAAGCTGCGCCTGAGCGCCGTGCTGGAGCAGAAAAAGCAATACGACGAAGCCCTCAAGGCGCTGGAAGGCAGCATGCCCGAATCCTTCGCCGGCATCGTGGCCGATCGCCGTGGCGACATTCTTGCGGCCCAGGGCAAGCAGGCCGAGGCCATTGACGCCTACCAGCGCGCCCATGCCGCCCTGGACAAGGGTGTGGACTATGGCCGTCTGATCGAGTTCAAGCTCAATGCGCTGGGTGCTGAACCCACCGTGCTGGCACAGGCCAAGACGTCGACTTCGGAGAAGCAACCTTGAAAACCTCGACTGATCAATTGATGGCGATTTCGCGCCCGCGCGGCGTTGCGCGCTGGATGGCTCTGGGCCTGCTGGCCGGTGCCCTGGGTGGCTGCTCCACCGTGTCCTCGTGGTTCAGCAGCGACACCAAGCCCAAGCCCCAGGAGCTGGGTGCCAACCCCGGCCTGCTGGCCGTGCACCAGGCCTGGACCGCCAAGCTCGGCGCCGAAGTGCCGCTGGCCACCGACATCCATGTGCAGGGCGACACGCTGCTGATCGCTGCCAAGGACGGCAGCGTCACGGCCCTCGATGCACGCAACGGCAGCCAGCTGTCGCGCTTCACTGTTGGCGAGCCGCTGACCGCAGGCGTGGGCGGTGACGCCGAGCGCCAGGCCGTGCTCACGCGCAGCAACCAGGTCATCGTCTACTCGCAAGGCAAGCAGCTGTGGAAGCAGCCGCTGCCCGCAGCCGCCTACACGCCGCCTCTGGTGGCGGGAGGCCGCGTCTTCGTGCTGGCAGCCGACCGCTCGCTGGCCGCTTTCGATGCCGCCAACGGCCGCAAGCTGTGGACCGCGCAGCGCCCGGGCGAGCCCCTGGTGCTGCGCCAGCCCGGCGTGCTGATCGCCGTGGGCAACACGCTGGTGGCCGGCCTGTCGGGCCGCATGGTGGGTATCGATCCCGACACCGGCGCCGTGCGCTGGGAGGCCCCGCTGGCCAGCCCGCGCGGCACCAATGACGTGGAGCGCCTGGTGGACCTCGTGGGCCGCGTCAGCCGTGTCGGTGACAGCGTCTGCGCGCGTGCCTTCCAGGCTGCCGTGGGCTGTGTGGATACGCAAAACGCATCGGTGCGCTGGACCCAGCCGTCCAAGGGTGCCGATGGCATCGACGGCGATGGTGATTTCGTGTTCGGCGCCGAGAGCAATGGCACCGTCCAGGCCTGGCGCCGCGGCGACGGCTCGCGCGTGTGGTCCATCGACCAGCTGCAGCACCGCCGCCTGACGGCGCCGTTGATGCTGGGCCGCTCGGTGGTGTTTGGTGATGACTATGGTGTGGTGCACCTGCTGTCCAAGACGGACGGACAGGCGCTGGCACGATTGAAGACGGACGACTCCGGCGTGGCCTCGCCCCCGGTATCGGCTGCCAATACGCTGGTGGTGGTAAGCCGCAGCGGAACTGTGTACGGCTTCAGGCCGGATTGATAGGTATTTTCGGGAATGAAGCCAGTTATTGCCCTGGTAGGGCGACCCAATGTGGGCAAATCGACGCTGTTCAATCGGCTGACCAAGTCGAGGGATGCAATCGTCGCGGATTTCGCGGGCCTCACGCGTGACCGCCACTATGGACAGGGCCGCCAGGGTAAGCACGAGTACATCGTGATCGATACCGGCGGTTTTGAGCCAGATGCATCCAGCGGCATCTTCAAGGAGATGGCGCGCCAGACGCAGCAGGCTGTTGCCGAGGCTGACGTCGTTGTCTTCGTTGTCGATGCGCGCCTGGGCATGTCCGCCCAGGACCACGACATCGCCAAGTACCTGCGCCGGCTGGGCAAGCCCTGCGTGCTCGTGGCCAACAAGGCCGAGGGCATGAAGGAAGGCGTGCAGCTGACCGAGTTCTACGAACTGGGCCTGGGCGATGTGCTGCCGGTTTCCGCGGCACACGGGCAGGGCGTGCGCGACCTGCTCGACCTGGCCCTGGGCCAGCTCAACCTGCCCGAGCCCGAGGAAGATGACCCCTTCGACGATGTGGCCCAAAAGCCCATCCGCCTCACCGTGGCAGGGCGCCCCAACGTCGGCAAATCCACGCTGATCAACACCTGGCTGGGTGAGGAGCGACTGGTCGCCTTCGACATGCCGGGCACCACGCGCGACGCCATCTCGGTGCCCTTCGAGCGCGCCGGTCAGAAGTTCGAGCTGATCGACACGGCAGGCCTGCGCCGCAAGGGCCGGGTGTTCGAGGCCATCGAGAAGTTCTCCGTGGTCAAGACGCTGCAGGCCATCGAAAGCGCCAACGTCGTGCTGCTGCTCATCGATGCCACGCAGGGCGTGACCGACCAGGATGCGCACATTGCCGGCTACGTGCTGGAAAGCGGCCGTGCCGTGGTGCTGGCCGTGAACAAATGGGATGCGGTGGACGACTACCAGCGCCAGATGCTGGAGCGCTCGATCGAGACGCGCCTGTCCTTCCTCAAGTTCGCTCCCATGCATTTCATCTCGGCGGAAAAGCGCCAGGGCCTGGGTCCGCTGTGGAACTCCATCATCCAGGCGCACAAGGCTGCCACCTGCAAGATGCCCACGCCGGTGCTCACGCGCCTGCTGATGGAGGCCGTACAGTTCCAGACGCCCAAGAAGACGGGCATCTACCGCCCCAAGATGCGCTATGCGCACCAGGGTGGCATGAACCCTCCGGTCATCGTCATACACGGCAATTCGCTCGAGCATGTGACGGAGGCCTACAAGCGCTTCCTCGAAGGGCGATTCCGGAAGGAATTCAATTTGGTCGGCACGCCGTTGCGGATCGAGTTGAAAACCTCTCATAATCCTTTTGCCGACAAGGACAAGTAACAAGCTACGGGATTTCGGGAAAACCCTTGTGCGAACAAGGGCCCCAAAACACTGTGGTAAGGTGTCGGTTTACAACAACACTCTTCGAACACGGAGAATATCGTGAGCAACAAAGGCCAACTCCTCCAAGACCCGTTCCTGAACGCGCTTCGCCGCGAACATGTTCCGGTGTCCATCTACCTCGTCAACGGCATCAAGCTGCAAGGCCAGATCGAATCCTTCGACCAGTACGTGGTTCTGCTTCGCAACACCGTCACGCAGATGGTTTACAAGCACGCCATCTCCACCATTGTTCCCGGCCGCGCCGTGAACTTCTCCACGGCCGAAGCTGCCGGCAGCGACGCCAGCGCTTGAGCTCGCTGCGCCCTGATGCCTCCCCGCACCGCCGGGGAGCTTCCTCACCCTTCGGGAGAGGTTTTTCTTGAGTTCTGAATCTTTTGACCGGTCCACGCCAACGCCAGTGCTGCTGGTGGGCGTGGATTTCGGCTTTCCCCATTTCGATGGCGAGTTGGAAGAGCTGGGCCTGCTGGCCGGCACGGCCGGCCTGCGTCCCGTTGCACGCCTGACCTGCAAGCGCAAGGTGCCCGATGCGGCGCTGTTCGTGGGCAGTGGCAAGGCTGACGAAATCCGCATGCTCGCCCAGATGCACGGTGCCCAGGAAGTGCTGTTCGACCAGGCCCTGAGCCCGGCCCAGCAGCGCAATCTGGAACGCCATCTGCAGATGCCGGTCAACGACCGCACTTTGCTGATCCTGGAGATCTTCGCCCAGCGCGCGCGCAGCCATGAAGGCAAGCTGCAGGTGGAACTGGCGCGCCTGCAATACGTGGCCACGCGCCTCGTGCGGCGCTGGACCCACCTGGAGCGGCAGATGGGCGGCATCGGCGGCCGTGGCGGTCCTGGCGAAAAGCAGATCGAGCTGGACCGCCGCATGATCGACGAGTCGATCAAGCGCACCAAGGAGCGGCTGCAGAAGGTCAAGAAGCAGCGCGCCACGCAGCGTCGGCGGCGCGAGCGCCATGGCATCTTCAATATCTCTCTGGTTGGCTACACCAACGCCGGCAAGTCCACGCTGTTCAATGCGCTGGTCAAGGCGCGCGCCTATGCGGCCGACCAGCTGTTCGCCACGCTGGATACGACCACGCGCCAGCTGTACCTGAATGAAGCCCAGCAATCGGTGTCCCTGTCGGATACCGTGGGGTTCATCCGCGACCTGCCGCACGGCCTGGTCGATGCATTCCAGGCCACGCTGCAGGAGGCGATCGATGCCGATCTTCTGCTGCATGTGGTCGACGCCTCCAATCCGAATTTCCCAGAGCAAATCCAACAAGTCCAGAAAGTTCTGAAGGAAATCGGTGCCCAGGAGGTGCCTCTGGTACTGGTTTTCAACAAATTGGACGCCGTCGATCCGGAGCGGCTTCCAGCGCAGTTGCAGGACCAGTACGAGCTTGACGGGCTGCCTGTTTCACGGGTGTTCGTCAGCGCCCGCTCCGGCGAGGGGCTGCCGCAGCTGCGGCAGTTGCTGGCCGAGCATGCGCTGCGCGCGGAGGCGGAACACGCCGAAGCGCACGGTGGTGATGAGCGGGATCAGGAGGAGGTGGATGGCGCGATGCCCCCTGGGCAGGACGCCGAATACTAGGGGCTAGCGCCCTGATTGGGCAAAATGCCGATTGGGTCCCTGTCTTTACCGAAGAAACCGAGACTTCTCGCATGAATCTTTCACAACGCGCCCATCGCTGGGCGATGCTGCCGCAGCGCCTTCGCGGGATGTTCAACCTGAATGATCCGCGATGGGGACGTGGCGACGACAAGAACGACGATGCTTCGCGCCCCGATGCCGACCGTCCCGCGCCGCCGCCCCCGCCTGCGGAACCTGCACGCGACAACCGCGACAGCCGTGACAACCGCCCCTCGTCGGGCGTCGGCCAGCCGCCTGATCTGGATGAGCTGTGGCGCGACCTCAACCGCAAGCTCTCGGGCCTGTTCGGCGGCAAGCCGGGCGGCGGCCGTGGCCAGCCTCCCATCCGCAATGGCGGCGGCAGCCAGCCGCCGGACATGCGCAGCGCCGGCATGGGCGTGGGCCTGATCGCCGGCATTGCCTTCATCATCTGGATGGGCACGGGCATCTTCATCGTCCAGGAAGGCCAGCAGGCCGTCATCACCCAGTTCGGCAAGTACAAGAGCACGGTGGGCGCCGGCATCAACTGGCGGCTGCCGTACCCGATCCAGCGCCATGAACTGGTCTTCGTGACGCAGATCCGTTCGGCCGACGTGGGGCGCGACACCATCATCAAGAGCACGGGCCTGCGCGAGTCGGCCATGCTCACCGAGGACGAGAACATCGTCGAGATCAAGTTCGCCGTCCAGTACCGTCTGAGCGACGCGCGCGCCTGGCTCTTCGAGAGCAAGAACCCGTCCGAAGCCGTGGTCCAGGCCGCAGAGACTGCCGTGCGCGAAGTCGTCGGCAAGATGAAGATGGATACGGCGCTGGCCGAGGAGCGCGACCAGATCGCCCCGCGCGTGCGCGACCTGATGCAGACCATCCTGGACCGCTACAAGGTGGGCGTGGAAGTCGTGGGCATCAACCTGCAGCAAGGTGGCGTGCGTCCGCCCGAGCAGGTTCAGGCCGCCTTCGACGACGTGCTGCGTGCCGGCCAGGAGCGTGAGCGTGCCAAGAACGAAGCGCAGGCCTACGCCAACGACGTGGTGCCGCGCGCAGCCGGCTCGGCAGCGCGCCTGCTGGAAGAGTCCAACGGCTACAAGGCCCGCATCGTGGCCCAGGCCCAGGGTGATGCGCAGCGCTTCAGCTCGGTGTTCACCGAGTACCAGAAGGCTCCCCAGGTCACGCGCGACCGCATGTACCTGGAAACCATGCAGCAGATCTACGGCAACGTGACCAAGGTGCTGGTGGAATCGCGCCAGGGCTCCAACCTGCTGTACCTGCCGCTGGACAAGATCATGCAAGGCGTGAGCGGCAATGTGCCGGCAGCCGACAGCTCGGCGGCCCCCAGCACCCAGGCGCCTGCGCCTGCCGCCATTCCCGGCCTTTCGAACGATGCGCGCAGCCGCGACAGCAGTCGCAGCCGTGACCGCGAAGCACGCTGAGGAGCAGCCCAAGTGAACCGAGTTGGATTTTTCATCACCAGCATTCTTCTGGCGCTCGCGCTGCTCAGCTCCATGCTGTTCGTCGTCGATCAGCGCCAGTTCGGCGTGGTCTATGCCCTGGGTCAGATCAAGGAAGTGATCACCGAGCCGGGCCTGAACATCAAGATGCCGCCGCCGTTCCAGAACGTGCGCTACATCGACAAGCGCCTGCTCACGCTGGACAGCACCGACACCGAGCCCATGCTCACTGCCGAAAAGCAGCGCGTGGTCATCGACTGGTACGTGCGCTGGCGCATCTCCGATCCGTCGGAGTACATCCGCAATGTGGGCCTGGACGAGTCGGCCGGCGCCATGCAGCTCAACCGCGTGGTGCGCAATGCCTTCCAGGAGGAAATCAACCGCCGCACCGTGCGCGAACTGCTGTCCAGCAAGCGCGATGCGCTTATGAACGACGTCAAGCGCGAAGTGCTGGAGACCGTGCGCGGCGCCAAGCCCTGGGGCGTGGACGTGGTGGATGTGCGCATCACGCGCGTGGACTATGCCGAGACGATCACGGAATCGGTCTACCGCCGCATGGAAGCCGAGCGCAAGCGCGTGGCCAACGAGCTGCGCTCCACCGGCGCCGCCGAAGGCGAGAAGATCCGCGCCGAGGCCGATCGCCAGCGCGAGATCACCATCGCCAATGCCTACCGTGATGCCCAGAAGATCAAGGGCGAGGGCGATGCCGAGGCCGCCCGGACCTACGCCGAGGCCTTTGGCAAGGACCCGCAGTTTGCGCAGTTCTACCGCAGCCTGGAGGCCTACAAGGCCAGCTTTGCCAAGAAGAGCGATGTGCTCGTGCTCGATCCTTCGCAGACCGATTTTTTCAAGGCCTACCGCAGTGGTGGAAGCTCTGGAAAATAAGCGCGCCTGAGCGGTAACGCCGCCCGGCCCCTGCACGGCGCCCCTGTTGGGGCGCCGTTTTTTCTTGCGCCGCCGCTGTCGCCCGTGCACCGAATCGATTCGGAATACCGAACACCCGCCGTGGGCCTTGGGTCACCCCCAATTTGGGCTGGCCCGCAACAGCCGGTAGAATCACGTTTTTAACAGCCTCCCCCTTTTCCATGTCTGCTTGGGTCCTGCCGGATCACATCGCCGATGTCTTGCCTTCCGAGGCCCGGCACATCGAAGAATTGCGTCGAGGCCTGCTCGATACAGCGCGTGGCTATGGCTATGAACTGGTCATGCCGCCCATGCTGGAGTACCTCGAATCCCTGCTCACCGGCACAGGGGAGGCGCTGGACCTGCAGACCTGCAAGCTCATCGACCAGCTGACAGGCCGCACCATGGGTCTGCGTGCAGACACCACGCAGCAGGTGGCCCGCATCGACGCCCATCTTCTCAACCGCAAGGGCCTCACGCGCCTGTGCTACTGCGGCCCCGTCGTCCATGCCCGCCCTGACCGCCCCCGCGCCACGCGCGAGCCGCTGCAGTTCGGTGCCGAGATCTACGGCCACCAGGGCATGGAAGCCGACCTGGAGGCACTGCACCTGGCGCTGGACTGCCTGCGCAGCGCAGGCGTCACCAACATCAATGTCGATCTGGCCGATGTGCGCATCGTGCGCAGCCTGCTGGCTGGCGTGATGGTGGACATGCAGGTGCTGCGCGGCGTGCACGCTGCGCTGGCCGCCAAGGATGCGAGCGAGCTCGAGCGTCTCACACGCGACTTCCCTGCCGCATCGCGCGAAGGCCTGATGGCCCTGCTGCAGCTGTATGGCGGCATCGAGGTGCTGGACCGCGCTGAGAAGCTGCTGGCCCGCACCGCAGGCGTGCAGCCTCTGCTGGACCAGCTGCGCTGGCTGGCGCAGCGCCTCGAAGGCGTGAGCGTGAGCTTCGATCTGGCCGATCTGCGCGGCTATGCCTACTACAGCGGCACGCGCTTCGCCATCTATGTGCCGGGTGCCAGCGATGCGCTGGTGCGCGGCGGCCGCTATGACGAGGTGGGTGCGGTCTTTGGCCGCAACCGGCCCGCCGCCGGCTTCAGCCTGGACATCAAGCAGCTCGTCGCCGTCGTGCCCGAGCGCCCGCTCAAGGCTGCCATCCGCGCGCCCTGGGGCGACGATCCCCAGGTTGCGGCTGCCATTGCTGCATTGCGCCGGCAGGGCGAGACCGTGGTCTGCGTGCTGCCAGGGCATGAAAGCGAAGTGGACGAATTCCACTGCGACCGCGAGCTCGTGCAGGTTGCCGGGCAGTGGGCCGTGCAAGCCATCTGACGCATTTGTCAATTTCTTCGGATTTCATCGGATTTGAATATGAAAGCTACCAAAGGTCGCAACGTGGTCGTGGTCGGCACCCAGTGGGGTGACGAAGGCAAGGGCAAGCTGGTGGACTGGCTGACCGAAAGCGCCCAGGGCGTGGTCCGCTTCCAGGGTGGCCACAACGCTGGCCACACGCTGGTCATCAACGGCGTGAAGACCGCACTGCACCTGATCCCCAGCGGCATCATGCGCCCCGGCGTGAAGTGCTATATCGGCAACGGCGTGGTGCTCTCTGCCGCCAAGCTGTTCGAGGAAATCGAAGGTCTGGAGAAGGCCGGCGTGCAGGTGCGTGACCGTCTGCGCGTGTCCGAAGCCTGCCCGCTGATCCTGCCCTTCCACTCGGCGCTGGACGTGGCGCGCGAAGCTGCGCGCGAGCAGGGCGGCACCGAGAAGATCGGCACCACCGGCCGTGGCATCGGCCCCGCCTACGAAGACAAGATTGCCCGCCGCGCACTGCGCGTGCAGGACCTCAAGTACCCCGAGCGCTTCGCCACCAAGCTGCGCGAACTGCTGGCTCTGCACAACCACATCCTGGTCAACGTGCTGGGTTCGAAGAACTTCACCTTCGGTGACGCGCTCAAGCCGTACATCAAGGATGGCGAAGTGCAATTCGACGCGGTGTACGAAGAGGCCATGCGCCATGCCGAGCTGCTCAAGCCCATGATGGCCGACGTCTCCCGCGAGCTGAACGCCGCGCACGCCGAAGGCGCCAACCTGCTGTTCGAAGGCGCGCAGGGCACGCTGCTGGACGTGGACCACGGCACCTATCCCTATGTCACCTCGTCCAACTGCGTCGCCGGCAATGCGGCTGCAGGCTCGGGCGTGGGCCCCGGCATGCTGCACTACATCCTGGGCATCACCAAGGCCTACTGCACCCGCGTGGGCGGCGGTCCTTTCCCCACCGAACTGGATTGGGAAAAGGAAGGCACGCCGGGCTGGCACATGAGCACCGTGGGCGCCGAAAAGGGCGTGACCACCGGCCGCTCGCGCCGCTGCGGCTGGTTTGACGCCGCGCTGCTCAAGCGCAGCGCCCAGGTCAACGGCCTGTCGGGCCTGTGCATCACCAAGCTCGACGTGCTCGACGGCCTGCAGGAACTGCTGCTGTGCGTGGGCTACGAGCTCGATGGCGAGAAGATCGACCTGCTGCCCATGGGCGCCGACGAGATCGCACGCTGCAAGCCCATCTATGAGTCCATCCCCGGCTGGACCGATTCCACCGTGGGCGTGACCGACTACGACAAGCTGCCGGCCAATGCCCGCCGCTATCTGGAGCGCATCGAGGAAGTGACGGGCGTGCCCATCGCCATGGTTTCGACCAGCCCCGACCGGGATCACACCATCCTGATGCAAAACCCCTACGCCGCCCAGTGAACCACTGGCGGCTGAACCCCAAGATTGAACCAGGAGCCATTCCATGCTGACGGAAGACGGTCAACACCTGTATGTGAGCTACGACGAATACCACGGACTGATCGAAAAGCTCGCGATCAAAGTGCACCAGTCCGGCTGGGAATTCGACACCATTCTCTGCCTGGCCCGTGGCGGCCTGCGTCCCGGTGACATGCTCAGCCGCATCTTCGACAAGCCGCTGGCCATCATGTCCACCAGCTCCTACCGCGCCGAAGCCGGCACGGTGCAGGGCCATCTGGACATCGCGCGCTTCATCACCACGCCCAAGGGCGAGATCGCCGGCCGCGTGCTGCTGGTCGATGACCTGGCCGATTCGGGCCACACGCTGAACGCCGTGATCGCCATGCTCAAGACCAACTACCCGCCGATCACCGAGCTGCGCAGCGCCGTGATCTGGACCAAGGGCCTGTCGGCTTTCACGCCCGACTACTCGGTGGACTACCTGCCGACCAACCCCTGGATCCACCAGCCCTTCGAGCACTACGACACCCTGCGTCCCGAAAAGCTCATGGAGAAGTGGAAGATCTGATCGCCACTGCGCCTTCGGGCGCATGCCAGCGAAGGGAGCCTGTCGGCTCCCTTTTTCGTTGTGGCGGGTATTTCCATGCGCCGTTGTCATGCCTTGATGCAAGTCATGGATTGGCGCGCTTGCCGCGATATCTCGGGCCAACGTCGCGCAAATGTCGGTTTTTTGCACAGCAGCAAAAGCCGATGCCCCAGAGCGTCCGAGGGGCTGATTGGCGCAGCTACACTGCGCAGATTCTCAGAAGGTGGTGCTTTGTGAAACGTCTTTCCGTCGGGCGCTTGAGCGCGGCTGTGGCTTTGGTTGTGGGCGGCGGTGCGCTGGCCTGGCTGGCCGTGGCATCCCTGCCCGGATCCAAATCGGCCCGCGCGGCCTCGGCCACGTCTGCTGCCGTGCAGGCGCAAGCCGCATCGGCCCAGGCGGCCGCCGTTCCTGCCGCGCCTTCCGTTCCCTCGGCTACGGCAGCTCCCGCGGCCCCGGTCGCGCGTGTCACGCCGCCACCGCAGACCCAGGGCCCCACGCCCATCTTTGTGCTCAACTCGCTTGATGCCAACATCAGCATCGTGGACCCGGTCACCTGGCAGGAGACGGCACGCATTCCCACGGGCAAGGAGCCGCATCACCTGTACCTCACGCCGGACGAGAAATCGCTGGTCGTGGCCAATGCGCTGGGCGACACCCTGACCCTGGTCGATCCGCGCACGGGCGAGGTGCAGCGCGTGATCCGCGACATCATCGATCCCTATCACCTGCGCTTCAGCCCGGACATGAAGTGGTTCGTCACGGCGGCCAACCGCCTCAACCACATCGACATCTACCGCTGGGATGGCCAGAACCCGCAGCTGGTCAAGCGCGTGCCCACGGGCAAGACGCCCAGCCATCTCTGGATCGATGCCAAGAGCACGACCATCTATTCCACCATGCAGGACAGCGATGCCCTGGTGGCCATCGACATCGCCACCCAGACCATCAAGGCCCGCGTGCCCACCGGCCCCATGCCGGCCGATCTCTATGGCAGCCCGGACGGCACCAAGCTGTTCATCGGCCTGACCGGCAGCGATGGCGTGGAAGTGTTCGACATCACCGGCTCCGAGCCGCGCAGCGTGGCCCGCATCAAGACAGCCGCTGGCGCCCACGCCATGCGCGCCGCCGGCGACGGCCGCCACCTGTATGTGAGCAACCGCGTGGCCAACACCATCAGCAAGATCGACATGCAGACCAACCAGGTCGTGGCCAACTACCCGGCACCGGGCGGCCCCGACTGCATGGACGTCTCCGCCGACGGCCGCTACCTGCTGGTCAGCTCGCGCTGGGCGCGCAAGCTGTCGGTGATCGACACCGTGGAAAAGAAGGTGGTCCAGCAGGTCAAGGTCGGCAAGTCGCCGCACGGCGTATGGACGCTGGCCCACGCGCAACGCTGATGGACCGCCGTCTCTTTGCGCAATCGCTGGCCGGTGCGGCGGCTTTCGGCCTGCTGCGCCCCGCCTTGGCGGCAGGGCAGGGCACAGGCTGTGCCAAGACCGTGTATCTGACCTTCGACACGGGCCACATGGGCATTGCCGACCTGGTGGCCGATGTGCTCAAGCGCCATGCGGTGCCAGTGACGTTTTTCGCGGCCAACGAGCCCACCCAGCAAGGCGATGGCAGCCTGGGCGAGACCTGGGCGCCCTGGTGGCGCGCACGCGCTGCCGAAGGCCATGAATTCGCCTCGCACACCTACGACCACATGTACTGGCGCGGTGATCTGCGCGCCTCGAAGAACGGGCCGGTCACGGGTTTTCGCGTGCGCCCCTCGGCAGGGCCTCGCGCCAACGAGAACTTCACGGTCGATGCGGCAGGCTATTGCGACGAGATCCGCCGATCCGCACAGCGGCTGCAGCAGATCACCGGACGCAAGCCTCTGCCGCTGTTCCGTGCGCCCGGCGGCAAGACCTCGCCCGCGCTGCTGGATGCCGCGCGGCAGGGCGGCTACATGCATGTGGGCTGGGCCAGCGCGGGTTTTCTGGGCGATGAGCTGCCCAGCGACCGCTACCCGAATGCGCAGCTGCTGGCCCAGGCGCTCAAGAACATCCGCAGCGGAGACATCCTGCTGGCCCATCTGGGCATCTGGTCACGCAAGGACCCCTGGGCACCTGCCGTGCTGGAACCTTTGATCACGGGCCTGCTCAAGCAGGGGTTCTGCTTCCGCACACTGCGGGAGCATCCCGACTATCGGGATTGGGTAGCAAAATTCGCATAGTGTCCGCGCGCGCAGCGCGGCGGGCGATGGGAGCGTGGTGTGGACTGGTGGATTCAGTGGTTCGGTAATGCGCAGCAGCGCCTGTTCGAGGGCGTTGTCCAGCCCCTGCTGTTCGGCCTGGGGCAGGCCAGCCTGCTGGAGGACGCCTATGGCGCCACGGGCTGGCTGCTGGTGGGCCTGCTGCAGATCTTCATCATGGTGGCGGTGATCGCGCCGCTGCAGTACTGGCGGCCCGTCGAGCCCGTCACCGACCGGCGCGCCATCCACGTGGACATCATCTATACCGTGGTCCACCGGCTGGGCCTGTTCCGGCTGGCCCTGTTCTTCACGCTGGACCCGCTGTGGGACGAGCTCATGGGCCGCCTGCATGTCTGGGGGCTGCCGAGCTTTCACCTCGACGGCGTGTGGCCCGGCGTCACCGACCTGGCCTGGGTCAGCCTGATCATCTACCTGCTGGCCTTCGACTTCCTGGACTACTGGATACACCGCGGCCAGCACAGCATCGGCTGGTGGTGGAAGCTGCATGCGCTGCACCACTCGCAGCGCCAGATGACGGTGTGGAGCGACAACCGCAACCACCTGCTCGACGATGTCATCCGCGACACCATCATCGTGCTCGTGGCCCAGCTCATCGGCGTGGCGCCAGGCCAGTTCGTGGCCATCGTGGCCTTCACCCAGCTCAGCGAGAGCTTCCAGCATGCCAACCTGCGCGTCTGGTTCGGCACCATCGGCGAGCGGCTGTGGATCAGCCCGCGCTTTCACCGCCGCCACCACGCCATCGGCATTGGCCATGAGCCTATGGCGCCCGTGCGCAACAAGAAGGCGCATGGCAACAACTTCGGCGTGCTGCTGCCCTGGTGGGACATGCTGTTCGGCACCGCCAACTTCGAGCTGCGCTTCGATCCCACCGGCGTGCGCGACCAGGTCCAGCCCAATGCCCAGGGCCAGCTGCGCGACTACGGCCAGGGCTTTTGGGCCCAGCAATGGCGTGGGTTCCTAAGGTTGATGGGTCGCGCTTGAGGCTGGGCTCGGGGTATGCTTGCCGGCATGGGCTTGCTACTCGATTCCTTCTGGCGTGCGACGGCGTATTGCCTGCATAAGCGGGTGATTGCATGGTCGCTGTTTCCCTTGCTGTTCATGGCCATCACGGCCTGGCTGCTGGGCTATTTCTTCTGGGCCGATGCCGTCGTCTGGACGGAAGGGGTCCTGCAGGGCGTGGGCTGGCTGCACACCGTCTGGTCCTGGATGGGCGTGCAATCGCTGCCCGAGCTGGTGGCGCCGGTGCTGGTCGTGCTCTCGGTCACGCCGGTGCTGGTCGTGGTCTCGCTGCTGCTGGTGGCGCTGTTCATGACGCCGGCCCTGGTCGAGCTGGTGGCCCAGCGGCGTTTTCCCGCGCTGGAGCGCAGGCAGGGCGCCACCCTTGTCGGCAGCCTGGTGTGGTCCGCAGGCTCTTCGCTGATTGCCTTGGTCGCGCTGCTGGTTTCGGTGCCGCTGTGGTTCGTGCCGCCCCTGGTGGTGGTGATCCCGCCGCTGATCTGGGGCTGGCTGACCTATCGCGTCATGGCCTTTGACGCGCTCTCTGCCCACGCCAGCAAGCCCGAGCGCCGCAGCCTGTTCCTGCGCCACCGCCTGGCGCTGATGCTCATGGGCGTGGTCTGCGGCTATCTGGGCGCGGCGCCGGCCATTGTCTGGGCCTCCGGCGTGGTCTTCATCGCGGCCTTCTGGATACTGATTCCGGTGGCCATCTGGATCTATGCGCTGATCTTCGCTTTCTCCTCGCTGTGGTTTGCCCACTTCTGCCTGGCCGCGCTGCAGCGCATGCGCGAGGAGGAACCGGCGCTGCCCGACACCCCCATCGTGCCCTACGCTCCCGACGCGCCGCTCGGAGCCGGCGCGGCCTCTCCCCCCTCCACCCCGCAAGAAAAGACCTCATGACCCTTCAAGTAGGCGCACTCATCATCGGAGACGAAATCCTGTCGGGCAAGCGTGCCGACAAGCACCTTCCCAAGCTGATCGAGCTGCTGGGCGCGCGTGGCCTGTCCCTGGCCCATGCCGAGTACGTGGGCGATGACAGGGCGCGCATCACCGACGCCCTGCGCCGCGCCTTCGCATCGCAGGCCGTGGTCTTCAGCTTTGGCGGCATAGGCGCCACCCCCGACGACCACACGCGCCAATGCGCGGCCGAGGCCCTGGGCGTGCCGCTGGCACTGCACCCGGAAGCCGTGGCCCTCATCCGCGAGCGCATGCGCGATGTGGCCACCGAAGAAGGCAAGCCCTACGAACCCCAGCGCGCCGACAACCTGCACCGGCTGCAGATGGGCAACTTCCCCGAAGGCGCGCGCATCATCCCCAACGTCTACAACAAGATCCCGGGCTTTTCCTGCTCGGGCGCAATGGGCAAAACGGGTGCAGCGGGCACCGTGCACTTCGTGCCCGGTTTCCCTGTCATGGCCTGGCCCATGGTCGAGTGGGTGCTGGAGCAGCGCTACGCCAAGCATTTCCACAGCACGGTGCAGCGGGAGCATTCGGTCATCGTCTACGGCGGCATGGAGGCCACGCTGACGCCGCTGATGGTGGCCATAGAGCGCGACCACCCGGGCGTCAAGGTGTTCAGCCTGCCCAGCGTGGATGATTCCAAGCACGGCCGGCACATAGAACTTGGTGTCAAGGGCGAAGCTGGTGCCGTCACCAAGGCCTGGCCCACGCTGCTGGAAGGTTTGCACTCATTTGGTGCAAGTCTTGGCCCTGAATTGGTGCGCAATATCTGATTTACGGGCCGGTCCCTGAATCTGCACCGATTTGGTGAAGATGCCGGGCGGTGGATCGAATGCCGACAGAGGCCTCAATGTCATCCACAAGCCCTTCCCAAGGCGGCAGAATCACGGGGCTGGCGCGCCAAGCAGGTGCCAGTCTGCAGGCATGCACTCAATGGATGCAGCCTGGCACGCAAACTGCTTAAGAGTATTTATCTTTTTTGATCAGCCAGATTGGCAGGAGAGATCTGATGGCAAAGACCGTTGCAGACGTGTTGAACATGGTGAAGGAGAACGAGGTCAAATTCGTGGACCTTCGTTTTACGGACACCCGTGGCAAGGAGCAGCACGTCACGGTGCCGGTGTCGCACTTCGACGAAGACAAGTTCACCTCGGGCCACGCCTTCGACGGCTCGTCGGTGGCAGGCTGGAAGGGCATTGAAGCATCTGACATGCAGCTGATGCCCGATCCCGCTACCGCGAACATCGACCCCTTCTTTGAAGAGACCACGCTGTTCCTGCAGTGCGATGTGATCGAACCCGGTGATGGCAAGGCCTACGACCGCGATCCCCGCTCCGTGGCCAAGCGCGCCGAAGCCTATCTGAAGGCATCGGGCCTGGGCGACACAGCCTACTTCGGACCCGAACCCGAATTCTTCATCTTCGACGGCGTGCGCTGGAACACCGAACCCGGCAGCACCTTCTACGAAATCGAAGAGTACGAAGCACCCTGGAATTCGGGCGCCAAGTTCGAATCCGGCAACCGCGGCCACCGTCCGCGCAACAAGGGCGGCTACTTCCCCGTGCCCCCCGTGGACAGCACCCAGGATCTGCGCGCCGAAATGGTGCTGCTGCTCGAACAGCTGGGCATTCCCGTCGAAGTGTTCCACCACGAAGTGGCAGGCGCCGGTCAGAACGAGATCGGCACCCGCTTCAGCACCCTGGTGGAGCGCGCCGACTGGACACAGGTCATGAAGTACGTGATCTGGAACGTGGCCAACACCTACGGCAAGACCGCCACCTTCATGCCCAAGCCCTATCCGGGCGACAACGGCTCGGGCATGCACGTGCACCAGTCCGTCTGGAAGGATGGCAAGAACCTGTTCGCAGGTGACGGCTACGCCGGCCTGTCCGACTTCGCGCTGTACTACATCGGCGGCATCATCAAGCACGCCCGTGCCCTGAACGCCATCACCAACCCCGGCACCAACAGCTACAAGCGCCTGGTGCCCGGCTTCGAGGCTCCGGTCAAGCTGGCCTACTCGGCCAAGAACCGCTCGGCATCGATCCGCATCCCCTACGTGGCCAACCCCAAGGGCCGCCGCGTCGAGGCACGCTTCCCCGATCCGCTGATGAACCCCTACCTGGGCTTCTCGGCCCTGTTGATGGCAGGTCTGGACGGCGTGGAAAACAAGATCCATCCCGGCGAAGCCGCGACCAAGGATCTGTACCACCTGCCCCCGGAAGAGGACAAGCTGGTGCCCACGGTCTGCCACAGCCTGGACCAGGCTCTGGAAGCGCTGGACGCGGACCGCTCGTTCCTGACCAAGGGCGGCGTGTTCTCGGACAGCATGCTCGATGCCTACATCGAGCTGAAGATGGGCGAAGTGACCCGTTACCGTCAGGCCGTGCATCCGGTCGAGTACGACATGTACTTCTCGCTGTAAGGCGAGTCGGCAAAAAGGCGGCGCAAGCCGCCTTTTTTGCTTTCGGCAAGGACCTGGGTATGCTGGGCGCGGAACCAAAAGGGGTTGGCCCGCTCAAGAAATGACGTCCAGCCCGGAAGATGGAGCGATACTTGCCCGGATAAGCCGGGCCCTTCCGATCTGGCTACCCGAGGGAATGGAATGAAGAAACTGTTTGTGTCACTGCTGCTGCCCCTGCTGTCGGTGGGAGCCTGGTCCCAGGACGTGATCTACCGCTGCGGCAACGAGTACACCAACAACGTCAGCCAGGCCAAGGCCAAGGACTGCAAGCCGGTGGACGGCGGGCATGTGACGGTGATCCATGGCGGCAGCAAGCCGGCGGCCTCGGGCGGCAGCCAGGCACCGCGCACCTCCGCCGCTCCGGCCGCAGGATCGCCCGCTCCGGCCAAGGTCAACAGCAGCGCCCAGAAGGCCCGCGACTCCGATGCGCGGACCATTCTGGAAAGCGAGCTGGCCCGCGCCCAGGAGAAGCTGACACAGCTGCGTCAGGAGTACAACGATGGCAATCCCCAGCGCACCGCATTGGAGTTGCGCAATCCCCAGGGCTATCTGGAACGTGTCGAGCAGCTCAAGAGCAGCATCTCGCGGCAGGAAGGCGATGTCGCCGGCATCCGCCGTGAGCTGGATCGACTTCCCAAGAACTGACGGGCCCGCGCGGCCCACCGGAGCCCGGCCATGATCCAGGACGACCGGCCGGCGCCCCCGGCCTCCTATCAGGCGCTTGACCTGCTGTGCACGCTGATGACCGTGCTCGACGAGCAGGGTGCCGTGCTTTTCGCCAACGCAGCCCTTGAGAACGCACTGGGCCTGTCGCGCCGCATGCTCGAAGGCAGCGAGCTGGCGGCCTGCTTCACCGAGCCGGCCTTGCTGGACAAGGCCTTGCGTGGCGCCCAGGACAACGACTTCGCGGCCCTGCGCTTCGAGGCCAGCCTGCACCGCGTGGGCGGCGATGCGCTGCCCGTGCACGTCACGGTCTCGCTGGCCGAGCGGCCCGGCCATGTGCTGGTCGAGTTCTGGCCGCTGGAGCAGCAGGCCCGCCAGGACCGCGAGGAGCGGCTGCGCGAGCAGGCCCAGGCGCACAAGGAGCTGATCCGCAACCTGGCCCACGAGATCAAGAACCCGCTGGGCGGCATCCGTGGCGCAGCCCAGCTGCTGCAGATGGATCTGGACGCCCCCGAGCTGCGCGAGTACACCGAAGTCATCATCCACGAGGCCGACCGGCTGCAGGCGCTGGTGGATCGGCTGCTGGCGCCGCACCGCCATCCGCATGAGGTGGGCGACGTCAACATCCACGAAGTCTGCGAGCGCGTGCGCTCGCTGGTGCTGGTCGAGCACCCTGCCGGGCTGACCATCACGCGCGACTACGACATCTCCATCCCGGAGTTCCGGGGCGACAGCGCCCAGCTGATCCAGGCCGTGCTCAACATCGTCCAGAACGCGGCGCAGGCGCTGCAGGAGCGCATCGCCGCCGGTGATGCCGAGATCATTTTGCGAACGCGCGTGGCCCGGCAGGTAACTTTTGGTCGCCAGCGCTATCGGTTGGCATTGGAATTGCATGTGATCGACAACGGGCCAGGCGTTCCCGATGCCATCAAGGAGCGGATCTTCTATCCGCTGGTATCGGGAAGGGATGGCGGTTCGGGACTGGGGCTGACGCTGGCGCAGACCTTCGTGCAGCGCCACCAGGGGCTGATCGAATGTGAAAGCCAGCCGGGCCGCACGGATTTCCGCATCCTCATTCCCCTGCCTTGAGGCCCACGGAAGTCAACACTGCAACAAGGGAAGGATGCACCACCAATGAAACCGATCTGGATCGTGGATGATGACCCTTCCATCCGCTTCGTGCTGGAAAAGGCACTGGGCCGGGAAGGCTGGGCAACGCGCAGCTTCATCCAGGCGCGCGATGTGCTCACGGCACTGTCCGATGTCGATGCCGGTGACCCGGCGCGCCAGCCACCCCAGGTGCTGGTGAGCGACATCCGCATGCCCGGCGGCTCGGGGCTGGAGCTGCTCGAGCAGATCCGCGCCCAGCAGCCGGGCCTGCCCGTCATCATCATGACCGCGTACTCCGACCTGGACAGTGCCGTCTCGGCCTTCCAGCGCGGAGCCTTCGAATACCTGCCCAAACCCTTCGACCTGCCCAAGGCCGTGGAACTCATCCGGCGCGCGGTCGAGGAAAGCCTGCGCGAGGACGTGGCCGAGGCCCAGGCCCCGCTGCAGGCCGAGATGCTGGGCCAGGCGCCTGCCATGCAGGACGTGTTCCGCGCCATCGGCCGGCTCAGCCAGAGCCAGGTCACGGTGCTGATCACGGGCGAGTCGGGCTCGGGCAAGGAACTGGTGGCGCGCGCGCTGCACAAGCACTCGCCCGTGGCGGGTGGCCCCTTCGTGGCCATCAACACCGCCGCCATCCCCAAGGACCTGCTGGAGTCCGAACTGTTCGGCCACGAGCGCGGCGCCTTCACGGGCGCCCAGACGCAACGGCGCGGACGCTTCGAGCAGGCCGAGGGCGGCACGCTCTTTCTCGATGAAATCGGCGACATGCCCTTCGACCTGCAGACGCGCCTGCTGCGTGTGCTGTCGGACGGGCACTTCTACCGCGTGGGCGGCCACCAGGCCGTCAAGGCCCATGTGCGCGTCATCGCCGCCACCCACCAGGACCTGGAGCAGCGCGTGCGCAACGGCGGCTTCCGCGAGGATCTGTTCCACCGCCTCAACGTCATCCGCCTGCGCCTGCCCGCGCTGCGCGAGCGCAATGAAGACGTGCCCATGCTGGCGCGCCACTTCCTGCAGCAAAGCGCGCGGCAACTGGGCGTGGAGCCCAAGCGCATGGGGGTCGATGCCATGCAGCGGCTGCAGACCTTTGCCTTCCCCGGCAACGTGCGACAGCTGGAGAACATCTGCCACTGGCTGACCGTCATGGCCCCTGCCCAGGTCATCTCGGTCAAGGACCTGCCCCCCGAGGTGCTGGGCGAAGCCGCCCCGCCCGTGGGCGGTGGCAACGGCGGCGTGCCTGCGCCGGCCACGCTGCCGCATGCGCCGGCGACGCTGGCGGAAGAGGGCTTTGGCCGACTGGCCGTGCCCGTGTCCGCGCTGGCCCCGCCACATGACGCGGCCCTGGCCGCCTCCGACCTGGACTGGGTCCATCTGCTGGGGCAACAGGCGCGCCAGCTGCTGGAGCACACCCACGCCCAGGGGCATGGTGAAGTCTGGGACCAGCTGTCCCGCCGCTTCGAGGCGCAGCTGATCCGCTCGGCCCTGGCCGTCACCCACGGCCGCCGGGTCGAGGCCGCCCAGCGCCTGGGCATTGGCCGCAACACCATCACCCGCAAGCTCCAGGAGCTGGGCATGGACGAGGACGCCTTCGAGTAAGGCAAGCCGGCGAGGCGGCCGGGCCCTTGCCTCGGCAAGGGTCCGGCTCCTACAGGCCGGCGCCCGGGGTGCTGACGGGCCGGGCCGCCCGGGCTTGGGACAATGGAGTCCTCTTCGCTGGAACGGCCTACGTCCCGACCTATCGTGCCCACAGTCCTCTCCAACCTCTGGCAAAAAGCCAAGCCCGCTCGTCCGGGCCTGATGTACCCATCGACACCGCGCACGCTTGGCGAGCCGGTCGATGCGTACTGGCATGACCGCTACTTCCTGGAGCCTTACTTCGTTGCGGGGCGTGGTTACGACCAATACCGTCCCGCCTACGCACTGGGCTGGAAAGCGTCACTTGAACCCGAGCACGCGCAGCAGGATTTCGACGATGTCGAATTCGAGCTCGAAGAGCGCTGGGAGCAGGTTCGGGGCAGCAGCCTGCTGCGCTGGAGCCAGGTGCGCGAGGCCGTCGAGGCCTCATGGCTGCAGGCGCGCCAGCGCACGCCCACACAGCCAGTGGCCACCACGCTGGAATTGCAGAGCACGGCCCTGCTCAATGCCGTGCTGGCCCTGGGCCGCCAGGCCCATGCACGCCTGGGTGAATGCATGAATCCCATGCCCCAGGGGCTGATCGGACAGGTGCTGGCGCGGCACTTCAATGCCAGTCAGATCCTGGTCGAGGACCTGGAACGTGCCATCGGCTCCAGCGGCGGCGTGGTCCTGCCCGTGCGCGACAGCCGTGCCGCACTGCGTCGCAACGCCTTCTGGGACGGGCTGCTGGGCAGGGAAGAGGGCGCGGACTACGTGCTGGACCAGGCCGAGTCCTGCCAGCAGCAATGGCTGAGCGCCTATGAGGCTGCCGAGCAGGTACGTCTGCCCAGGGCGCTCAGCGAGATTCTTCACCGCCAGTCCCTGATGCTGCGCGGCCATATCGAGGCCATCCACTGGCTGCGCCGCTACATGCTGTAGCCGGCTGGCTGGAATTCAGCCCAAGGTCACGACCACGGGCGCGTGATCGCTGGGCTGAGGGTTCTTGCGCGGCGCGCGGTCCACGCTGCAGGCGCTGACGCTGGGGCGCAATGCCTCGCTGACCAGGATGTGGTCGATGCGCAGGCCCCGGTTCTTCTGGAAACCCAGCATCCGGTAGTCCCACCACGAATAGCTTTTCTCGGGCTGGTCGAACATGCGGAAGGCATCGGTCAGGCCCAGCTGCACCAGCGCCTGGAAATGCGTGCGCTCTTCCACCGTGTGGTGGATCGTGTCCTTCAGGCCTATGGGATCGTAGGAGTCGCGGTCCTCGGGCGCCACGTTGAAGTCGCCCACGAGCACCAGGCGCGGGTGGGTCGCCATTTCGCTTTTCACCCAGTCCTGCAGCGCCTGCAGCCAGCGCATCTTGTAGGCGAACTTGTCGGTGCCCGGCGCCTGCCCATTCACGAAGTAGCCATTGATCAGGCGCACCGGGCCGCCTTCGGCATCGAGGGTGGCGGCAATGATGCGGGCCTGCTCGTCATCCAGGCCCGGAATATTGCGCACCACGTCGCGCACCGGCGTGCGCGTCAGCCAGGCCACGCCGTTGTAGGTCTTTTGCCCATGGCTGACCGCGTGGTAGCCGGCCTCCTGCAGCGCCTGCAGCGGAAACTTGTCGTCGGTGAGCTTGAGTTCCTGCAGCGCCAGCGCATCGACAGGATTGGCCTGCAGCCAGGCCAGCACCTGCGGCAGGCGCACGGACAGGGAGTTGACGTTCCAGGTGGCGATTTGCATAAATAAATCCAATTAAATCAAATGATTGCGTGATTTTTCGATGGTTGCTCTTGTGGCGGTTGCCAGCCTGTTCACCCGAAAAATCATGCCCTTGCCGCAGCAGTCAGCCCCTATTTTGATGCGCGATTGCGCTTGGGTGTTTTTCAGGCGATTCGGCAGCGCGGCTGTCAGCCCTGGCTTCGGCCAGCGTATCGGCATGCGGGGCTGTTGACGTGATGGGGCCTGCCTCGCCACGACCTTCATGGCACCGGGCAGACCTTGAATCAGATTGATCTGATTTCATCTCGGATGAAAGGTGTCTACGATTGAAAATTTTCCAAGGAAATGCGGCCTTGGAATTTTTTCATTATCCGGGGGTATTCAAAATGCATATATTCATAGGTGCTTTTTGCAGAATAAACAAGGCTGTCACGATATTTATTTTGGCAATGATGGCCACCTCCGCATGGTCCGCATGCGCAATTGAAGATACAAGTGATGGGTCAGGCTATTACAAGTATATGTTCAGTAATTTCAATCCTCCAGAATTCAATCCCAATGTGGCCAAGAACACGGTGATTTACTCAAAAACCGCTATAGCGGTAATGAGTAATGGGGTTGGCGCTAGATTGATGAATTGTAATCCAATGGTCACGGGCTATATTGTAGGTAAATCTACACCAGTCAATAATATATACCCGACGACAGTCGAAGGTATTGGAATCAGGGTTTCGTCTGGATATGGTGCTGCGCCTGTAAGTACTGCGCAGTATTCCAATCACCCCGGATCTTTTGCATATCAATATTCCGTTGTCACAGTTGAGTTGATCAAGACCACAGATGGCGATATCACTGCAGGTGGCGTGCTGGACAGCGATTTCCTGTACGAACGCGCGACTGATGCATTTGGCCAGCTTCTCGCTCAATACAGCTTTTCCTCGCCCGTCGTCCTCCGGCCCAAGGTGCCCACCTGTACCCCACAGGCGCCGGAGCCCGTGCGCATGGCCCAGACTGTCACTCAAAAACTCACCTCAATCGGCTCAACCGGTGCTCCCCGCTCCTTCCTCATCTCGTTGTTGTGCAAGGGCGGCATCCCAGGTTCGTTGACCAACGCCTATGTCACGCTGACGGACGTGGAAAATCCTGCAAATATCGGGAATGTTTTGACCCTGTCCAAAACCTCGGTGGCAAAAGGTGTGGGTGTGCAGATCCGCAAGGATGACCAGATACTGGGCTTTGGCCCGGACTCCAATGCCGCCGGCAACAGGAATCAATGGTTTGCAGGGGCTGTTGCCTACGGGCAGGCGCGGTTGGATATCCCGCTGACGGCGCGCTATGTCAAGACCGAAGAGAACGTGACCATAGGCAGTGCCAATGCGGCGGCGACCTTCACCATCAGCTACCAGTAGTTCCCCCTGATCCCGTGCGCTTTCGGTCTGACCGCTGGCAGGCCATTCAGCGTGGTCAGGCAAGTCTGCGGGTGTGCGGCCATGCCCGCAGAATACGCAGATGCTTGATCTACTCGTCATTCACGCCACGCTGCCCGACGGCCGCCAGGACATGTCCATCGCCGTGCAGGGCGGGCGCATCGTCGAGGTCGCGGCCGGTCTTTCAGCGCCAGCCCACCAAGTGGTCGATGCGCAGCACCAGCTGGTGTCGCCGCCCTTCGTCGATCCGCATTTCCATATGGATGCCACGCTGAGCCACGGTCTGCCGCGCGTCAACCGCAGCGGCACGCTGCTGGAGGGCATAGCGCTGTGGGGCGAGCTCAAGCCGCTGCTCACGGCCGAGGCGCTGATCTCGCGCGCGCTGGAGTATTGCGACTGGGCGGCGGCCAAGGGGCTGCAGGCCATCCGCAGCCATGTGGATACCAGCGATGCCCGCCTGCTGGCCGTCGATGCGTTGCTGGAGGTCAAGCGCCAGGTGGCTCCCTATATCGACCTGCAACTGGTGGCGTTTCCGCAGGACGGCGTGCTGCGCTCGCCCGGCGGCGTCGCCAACCTGCGGCGGGCGCTGGACAAGGGCGTGAACGTGGTGGGCGGCATTCCCCACTTCGAGCGCACCATGGCCGAGGGTGCCGACAGCGTCAGGCTGCTGTGCGAGCTGGCGGCCGAGCGCGGCCTGCTGGTGGACATGCACTGCGACGAGTCCGACGACCCGCTGTCGCGCCACATCGAAACCCTGGCCTTCGAGGCGCAGCGCCTGGGCCTGCAGGGCCGCGTGACGGGCTCGCACTGCACCTCCATGCACAGCATGGACAACTACTACGTGAGCAAGCTGCTGCCGCTGATCGCCGAAAGCGGCGTGGCCGTGATTGCCAATCCGCTGATCAACATCACGCTGCAGGGTCGCCAGGACAGCTATCCCAAGCGCCGCGGCATGACGCGCGTGCCCGAGCTGCTGGCCGCAGGCGTCAACGTGGCCTTCGGCCATGACTGCGTGATGGACCCCTGGTACGGTATGGGCTCGGGCGACATGCTGGACGTCGCCCACATGGGCCTGCATGTGGCGCAGATGACCAGCCAGGACGGCATGCGCGACTGCTTCGACGCCGTGACCACGCGCGCGGCGCGTGTGATGCACCTGGACGGCTATGGCATCGAGGCCGGCTGCGATGCCAGCTTCGTGCTGCTGCAGGCGCGCGATGCGGCCGAGGCGATACGGCTGCGCGCCACGCGCCTGAAGGTGTTCCGCAAGGGCCGGTTGCTGGCCGAGGCGCCTGCTGCAACGGCTGCGCTGCATCTGCCGGGCCGCCCGGCAAGAATCGACTGGCGCCGCTGAACCGGCGCTGCGCTGGCGCCGGCCTCAGGCGCCGGCCAGGCTGGCCTCGCGCACGATGGTCTGCAGGGCCACCAGGTCCCTCACCACCAGGCCCTGGGCTTCCACGCGAATGCAGGCGTCGCGCTCCATGCGCTTGAGCTCCTGGTTCACGCGCTGGCGCGAGGCGCCCAGCAACTGGGCCAGCTCCTCCTGCACCAGTTGCAGGCCTATGCGCAGCTCGCGCGGGTCGTCCAGCACCTGTGTGCCGTAGCTGCGCGACAGGTGCAGCAACTGCTTGGCCAGGCGTGCGCGCAGGGGCAGGGTGTTGAGGTCTTCCACCAGCCCGTAGGTCTGGCGTATGCGGTGGGCCTGCAGGCGCAGCAGGGCGTCGTAGAACTCCACATGCGTTGCCAGGATGGCGTGAAAGCTCTCCTTGTCCACGCACAGCAGCGTGGTGTCGCCGTGGGCATAGGCATCGCGCGTGCGCGGCTCGTCAAGAAAGGTGGACATGGCACCGAACCAGGCACCCGGCTCCACATAGGCCAGCGTGGTCTGCCGACCCGACAGGCTGGTCGAGCTCATGCGCACGGCGCCCTGCGCACAGGCATACCACCTGTGCGGCACATCGCCGCGTGCATAGATCAGTGCCCCGTCCTTGAGCCGCCGGACCGTGGTCTGACGCAGGATGTCATGGCGCAGCGAGGGCGAAAGGCTGCAGAACCACTGGCCGGAATTGATGGCCTCGCGCTCGGCGGGGGTGAGCATGGGCTCGTGGGTACTCGTTTGCAAACCGCTTGTCTCCAATCGGCCGCAATTTTAGGGCGTGCGCGCCTGCGGATAGGCGTGCAATTGCTCGCGCAGCAACTGCACGAAGCAGTCAGCCCTTTCGGTGGGCGCGTATTGGGGCGGCAGGGCCAGCACCACCTCCACCGCACAGGCTGGAAGCAGTGGCAGCACACGCAGGTCGCGCGCGAACACCGAGGCCACGTAGGGGTTGACCACGCCCAGCCCCAGCCCCTGTGCGGCCAGGCTGCAGATGGTGGAGGAGTAGGTGGTCTCCATGGTGGAGCCGGCCTCTATGCCCTGCTCCTGCATGGTGCTGCGCAGTTGCAGGTAGATGTCGTCATCGGCGTTGAGGGTCAGCAGCAGCTGGCCCTGCAGATCGCGCACATGCAGCCGCGTGCGCGTGGCCAGCGCATGGTCCGGGTGCATGACGCAGACGGCGCGGCTGCGGTGCAGCACGGTGGCATCCAGCTCGGGCGTGCTCAGCGCCATGGTGCTGACCACCAGGTCGAAGTGGCCATGCAGCAGGCCCTCGCGCAAGGGCGTGGAGCCCAGGGTCTGCAGGCTGATGTGGGTGCCCGGGTAGCGCTGCGCGAAGCTGCGCACCACGGCCGGGATCACGCTCAGGCCCAGGGCCGGCGTGCAGCCTATGCGCAGCGTGCCGGCGCCGGACTGGCGCAGTGCGGCCAGGTCGCGCTCTATGCGCTCGCGCCCCAGGAAATGCTGCTGCACGGTGGCGAACAGTTCCACGGCCTCGGCCGTGGGGCGCAGGCGGCCTTTGTGCATGTCGAACAGCTTGAGCCCTGCGGCCGCCTGCATCTGGGCCAGCAGCCGGCTGACCGAAGGCTGCGTGGTGTGCAGCAGCCGCGCGGCGGCCGTGGTGGTGCCGGTCTGCATGACGGCGCGGAAGGCTTCGATCTCTCGGGCGCTCAGGGGTCTGGACATGGCGATTCGGTCCTGCTCGGGGTGGCTGGCAATGTATATCTTTTCTGTATAGAGGCCGCGGAAAAATGCATTTTTCCAAAGATGCCCGGCTTTCTACACTGGCCCCATTGCATCGTTTGCCCAGGCGCAGCAGCGCCATCGAAAGGATTCCATGATCAAGACAAGCGCAGGCCGCAAAGCCGCCATGCTCGCTGCGGCCATCTCCGCCTCGGTGGCAGGCGCGGCGCCAGTCGCCGCCATCGCGCAGGACGGCTTTCCCCAGCCCGGCCGACAGATGCGCATCATCGTGCCGTTCACTGCAGGCGGCAGCTCCGACGTGCAGGCACGCATGCTGGCCGACCGCCTGAGCAGGCTCTGGGGCCAGCCGGTGGTGGTGGAAAACAAGCCCGGCGCCGGAGGGCACTTGGGAGGCAAATACGTGTCCGATCAGCCGGCCGACGGCTACACGCTGATGGTAGGCTCCATCGGCCTGCATGCCGCCTATGGCGTGTACGGCAAGCTGGCCTATGACCCCGCAAAGGATCTGCGCGTGGTGACCGTGCTGGCCGAGATGCCGCATGTGGTGGTGGCCACGCCCAGCCTTGCCGCCAGCAACCTGGCCGAGCTGACGGCGCTGGCCAAAAAGGCGCCTGGCACGGTCAACTTCGGCTCGGCCGGCGTGGGCTCGTCCGTGCACATGATGGGCGAGCTGTACAAGCTGCAGGCGGGCGCGCCCATCGTGCACGTGCCTTATCGCGGCAGCTCGGCCGCGCTCAACGACCTGCTGGGCGGCCAGATCCAGCTCATGTTCGAGAACCCGCCCACGGTGCTGTCGCACATACGCGGCGGCAAGCTCAAGGCGTTGGCCGTCACGGGCAGCCAGCGACTGCCGGCCCTGCCGGATGTGCCCACGGCGGCCGAGTCCGGGCTCAAGGACTATGTGGCCACCTCCTGGACCACGGTGGCCGTCTCCTCCAAGGTGCCCGAGGCCATCGTCAAAAAGCTCAATGACGACATCCGAAAGGTCGTGGCCACGCCCGAGTTCCGCAAGGGCCTGCAAGAGCAGGGCATGAGCGCCGTCGCCAACAGCCTGCCTGAGGCGCAATCCTTCGTTGCCCGCGAAAAGCAGCGCTGGGACCGCGTGATCGCCGAAGGCCACATCTCCGCCCAATGAAACGCTCCATGACTTCGAACACCCCCGCATCCTTCGTCCCCTGCCGCCGCCTGGGCGATGGCCGCCAGCACCACTTTTTCGGCTACTACAACAAGTCCAGCTGGGACCGCAGCAATCGCCTGGTGCTGGCGCAGCAAACGCCGTGGATGGACCAGTACCTCACGCCCCAGGCGCGGGCGTCCATCGGCTACTTCGATACCGAAAACGGCGACCGCTTCCACGCCGTGGGCGAGACCGGCGCCTGGAACTGGCAGATGGGCAGCCAGCTGCAGTGGCTGGACGGACTGGAGGGCCGCCAACTGATCCACAACGACAGGACGGCAGATTCCGGGGGGCGCTATCCGGGGTTCGGCTCCGTGGTCATCGATGTGGACAGCGGCGAGCGGCGCACCCTGCCCATGCCCGTCTATGTGGTGGCGCCCAGCAGCGCCTGGGCGCTGTGCGTGGACTACCGTCGCCTTTACATCACGCACGAAACCATTGGCTACAGCGAAGAGGGTGGTCCCTTCGCGTTGCCCTTGGCGCCCGAGGACGACGGCATCTGGCGCATGGAGGTCGCGACGGGCGAGGCAAGGCTGCTGGCCAGCTATGCGCGGCTCAAGGCCTTTCATCACCGTACATCGATGGACAAGGCCATCCACTGGGTCAGCCATATCGAGATCAACCCGTCGTCATCGCGCATCCTGTTCCTGCACCGCTGGACCGAACGCGTCAAGGACGAAACCTGCTTTCTGCACCGCCTGATCACCATGGCGCCCGACGGCTCCGACATGCGCCTGCTCGAATGCTCGGACCATCCGCTGCCCCAGCTGGCCGACGACTTCGACCCGATGGCCGTGGGCACCTTCGACTACGAAAAGTCCGAATACCAGATCTCGCATCCGCTATGGCAGGACGACAGCCACATCATTGTGTGGGGCCCGCATGCCGGGGAGATCCACTATCACCTCTATGACGATGTGGAGGGCGGTGACGTTCAGGTGGTGGGCGCAGGCGTGCTGGTGGAGAACGGCCACATGAGCTTCTCGCCCGTGGACACGCGCTGGCTGCTCAGCGATACCTACCCCGACGACCGAACGCACGAGCGCTTTCTGTTCCTGTACGACATGCACACGGGCGAGCGCCACGACCTTGGCAGCTTCTACGCCTCGCCCGTTCTCAGCAAGGAAAACCGCTGCGACCTGCACCCGCGCTGGAGCCGTGACGGGCGCCAGGTCTGCATCGACTCCGTGCACGAGCACCAGCGGCAGATGTATGTGCTGGATGTGTCGGGGATCGTGGAGGCTTGACTCGGGTAGTCGGGGGCGCGTGAGCAGCCCCCGGCTACAGCGTACGACTCAGCGCGGCTTGCGCATTCGCGTGCGGCGTCCGGCCAGGACTGCGACGCCCAGCATCAGCGCTGCCAGCATCCACTGACCCCGTTGCGAAAGCGTGGGAATGGCCGCGGGGCTGCCGCCGGCAGCGGCGGCCACCACGGCCACGCCGCCCGGGTCACTGATGAAGGCGTTCACATCCAGGTCGTCATCGCCGTTCCTGCCGTCTTCAATCGTCAGCGTCACGCTGTTGTCGCTGGAGTTGAACTGCGCGCCGGTGAAGTGATACCAGTGCGGCGTTGCGTTGTCGGACGTGGGGCCGTACTTCCAGTACTGTGCATTGCGGGGCAGATTGTTCGGGAACGTGAGCTTGATGCTCACCGTGGATCCCGGCGCACCGTTGTGGACAGCGAAATCGAACAGGCCCAGCGGGAACTGAAGATTGGCAGGCGGTGCGTCGGCAGGTGACCTGATGTGCCCCTGCAGCGGGATGAAGCCCGCAGTCTGCGCCGGGCCTGTTCCCATGGGTGTGAAGACCCATGGGCTTCCCGCAGCAATCTCTGCTGAGACCGTCGTTCCGCCCACGGCACCGGTGATGGTGCTCAGAGAGTGGGGGGGCAGGGTGATCGTGAAGGTCTGGTTCACGGGCGTTGCCGCGGCGTACTCGGCATCGCCGGCCTGGCTGGCCTGCAGCGTGCAATCTCCCGTGCGCATCAGCCGCAGCGAGGTGCCGGTGACCACACAGGTCTGAGGAGTGAGGCTGCTGAAGCTGATCGGCAGGTTGGAGTTGGTTCCGGCGGCGTTTGCCAGCGACAGGGCCTGGGGGCTCAGATAACGCAGGGACGAGAAATCGAAGGTGATGTTCTGGATTGCCTTGCCGACGGCAATCTGTACCGAGCCGGTGGCCTGTGCATGGTTGGCATCGGCCGCCTTGGTCGCCGTCACCGTGCAGCTGCCTACGGCCGTGCCGGTGACAGTGCTGCCGAACAGCGCGCAGTTGCCAGCGCCTGCCGTCAGCGCCAGCGTGAGTGCACCGCTGCCGCTGCCGCCAGTGACGGTGACCGTGCTGGAGTCGCCTTTGGGAATGCTGGCGGGTGATGCCACCACGGACAGGGCCACCTGGCTTGCCTGTGACACCGTCACCGAAGTGCTGGCCGTGGCCTCTTCATGGTCGGCATCCGCTGCCTTGGTGGCCGTTACCGTACAGGTTCCGACAGCCAGGCCGGTGAGCGTGGAGCCCGCGATGCTGCAGGGGCCCGCGACGCTCAAGCCGATGGCGCCGGTGCCCGAGCCGCCCGTGGTGCTCAGTTGCGAAATGCCGCCAAAGCTGATGGCTGCAGGACTGGCCTGCACCGACAGTGCTGTCTGTCCAGCCTTGGCCACGATGACGGTGGTGCTGGCGCTGATGGCCTGGTGGTTGATGTCGCCAGCCTTGGTGGCCGTGATGGTGCAACTGCCGGCGCCAATGGCACTCAACTGGTTGCCGGTCACCGCGCAGAACTGGGCACCACCCGTCACGGCGTAGGTGACGGCGCCGCTGCCCGAACCCCCAGTGGTCGCCAGGGTTGCCGTGGCGCCGAAGGTCAGGGTCGAAGGCGTGGACTGCACGCTCAGGGTGACCTGGGCTGCAGGGGTCACGGTCACCACGGTGGTGGCCAGCGTGTCCTGGTAGTTGGCATCCCCCAGCTTGGTGGCAGTCACTGTGCAGGAGCCCGTGCCTTCCGCAGTGAGAGTGTTGCCGTTGACGGAGCAAAAGGCGGCTCCATCCGTGATGGAAAAGCCCACGGCGCCGGCCCCTGCTCCGCCACTGGTTGACAGCGCGGCCGTGCTGAAGGCCGCCAGCGTGCTGGGCGTTGCCATCGCCGTCAGAGCAGGCTGCTGGGCCTTGATCACCGAGACGTCCACGGTGGTCGTGGCGGCCAGGTAGCTGGCGTCTCCCGCCTTGGTCGCCGTCACGGTGCAATCGCCCACGGCCGTGGCTGTGACCGTGTTGCCTGTCAGGGCGCAATAGGCCGCGCCTGCGGTTACGGCGTAGCTGATGGCGCCTGCGCCAGAGCCGCCGTTGGTGCTCAGCGTGGTGGTGCTGGCATAGGGCAGGGTCTGGAGTGCTGCACTTGCCGTCAGTGCAGCCTGCGGGCTCTTGTCATTGGTCAGCGAGAACGAGGTGCTGGCCGCCCCTGCCTGCGCCGTCACGGTATAGCTGCCGGCGAACAGGTTGGCCGTGGCACTCAGCGATGCGATGCCCTGGGCGTTGGTCGTGACCGAGGTTCTTGTGGCAAAGGTCGTGGATGGCCCCGATGCGGCAGGCGCATTGAAGTCCACCATGATGCCGGCAAGCGGCTGGTCGTCGATGTCGGTGACCTTGACCGACAACGGCGTGGCAAAAGGCTGCTGGATGCGGGTGGACTGTTGAGAGCCAGTGAGCACCGCCATGGCCGCAGGTGGGCCGAAAGGATCGATGCGAAACACCAGGCCATTCGAAAGGCTCGCGTTTGCGCTGAGGGCGCTGTTCGCAGGGTTGGTCAGGCCGTTGGTGCCCGATGTGGTGGTGGCGCCGCCCACGGAAAGAAGGGTCCTGCCCTGCACATTGGTTGCGGCCAGGCTGCGCATGGCCTCGTTTTCCGAGGTGCCCAGGAACCCGGCATAGTCCCAGCTGTTCGGATTGTTGATTGCGACGCTGACCAGGAAGCCGTCCTGCTTGCCACCTGGCGTGGTGGACAGGCCGCTTTGAGCCTTGACGGGAAAGCCTGCGCCATTGCTGGTGCTGCCCGTGGCGAACCAGTTCCTGCTGTCGCTGGCCAGCCCTTCCACGCTGTCGTAGCCATTGCCACCCAGGTAGGTGGCGTCCAGCACCTGGTCTCCTGATGCATTCAGGCGCAGCACAAAGCCGTCCATGCCGGTGCTGCGCGCGATCTGCGGCCCGAGGCCCTGGCTCCGTCCGCTGTTGTCGGCGGGAAAGTTGTCGGACCCGGTCTCCCCGCCCACGAGCAGTGAGCCGTCATACATCAGGTTCAGGGCCAGTGCACGGTCCGCACCGGCGCCCGAACCTGTCAGCAGCGTGAAGTAGTCGAAGGCGCTGCCGTCGGCCCGGATCTTGGCGACGAAGCCGTCTGATCCATCGATGGCGCGCGAATTGATTTGTGTCCTGAGGCCCGTGGCGCCCGGCATCCCCGAGACAGAGTCGGTCGCGCCAGCCACATAGGCCGCGCCGGTGCCGTCCACGGCAATGGCATATCCGATGTCGGCGCCGCCGTCGCCGCCGATGTATCCGGCGTACTCCAGCCCGCTGCCTGAAGCGTCGATGCGGGCCACGAAGGCGTCCCGCATTTCTGACTGCGCAGGGCCGGAGCCGTGGTTGAGCTGCGGTCCGCTCACAGCAGGAAAGCCTTTGCCTTCCGTGAATCCGGTCACATAGACCCGGCCAAGGGTGTCCAGAGCCAGGGCATTGGCCTGATCGTCACCCGTTCCACCAATCAGGCCCGAATACAGAATGCCGGCACCGTCTGGTGCCAGGCGCATGACGAAGGCATCCCTATCCGTCGTGCTCTTGCTGCGCCGAAAGCGTTGGTTGGCATCTGTGCCAAGCAGGGGGAAGCCGGTGGATTCCGTGCTGCCCGCCAGGTGGATGCGGTTTTGTATGTCCACGGCCAGGCCGTTGCAGGCGTCGTCTTCCGATCCGCCCACATAAGTGACGCTCATGGGGACACCCTTGGGATCGAATCTGACGACGAAGGCATCCTCGCCACCTTTGCTGCTGCCCGCGTTGGGCAGGTCGGACGATTGCGTCACGCCACAGGCGTAGGTGTTGCCGTCGCTGTCTCGCGCCACGGCGTTGACCTGGTCGGCCGAGTTGCCTCCGACCAGGCCCGAGTAGCCGGTCCAGGCCGGATCGATGACCAGCGGCAGGCCTTTGTCATGGCTGCCCAGCTCAAAGCCCACGCGCCAGGTGGTGGCGTCCACCTGCTCCAGCCGGTAGCGGGCGGGCACGTCCACGCGGCCATTGCCCCGGGGTTGGTAGACCAGCGGTGCATCGTCGGTGAAAAGGTCGTTGCCTATGCTCCACTGCAGCGCTCCCGTGGGCAGGATGCGTGCATCCGTCGCACCTTCCACGCGCAGCCAGACCTGTGCGGCATCGGCACCAGGAGCCAGTTCAAACTGGTACTTCAGACCGCCGGGCTCGCCCTGGAAAACGGCATCAATGCCTGGCCAGACGCTGCGGTAGCCCAAGGCGCCGAAGCTGCGCAGGCCTTTGCGCCATTGCGCGGCTTCGCCGACCAGCCAGTGGTAGAGCGTGGGCGAAGGCTGCATGCCCTGCGGCGTCGACATGGTCCCGTTCTCGAAGCTGTAGCGCAGGCGCGAATCCGGGCGCAGGCTCAGGCTCCGGGCCACGCCGGATGCGCCCACCGACCGGCCTTGCACGCCGTTGGTCTGGCCGGGCAGGTCGATGCTCATGCCTTGCGCATCGAAACTGATGCGCTTGCCTGCGGCCATGGCGCGAAAGCCGGCACCGGGTATCTCTATGAAGCGGTTGTCCCTGCCGGAGAATTCGCGTTGGACCAGGGGATCGGCCTGGACCCCCGTGGTCAAGGCCAACAGGGTCAGGGCCGCAATGGAACTGCGCATAGGTGTACTCAGCTCCGAGGGGGAAAGACGCCCTGCAAGGCGATGATGAAATTCATGACCAGGAAGGGCGGAAGATTGTTGTGTGGCTGGCTGCCGCCCGCAGCTTGAGGGGGAGCCATGGTGACCGCAGAGGTGTTGGAGGCTGGCGCGATGTAGGGGCGCGTCGGTGCAGCGCCCAGGGTTGCGCCGGCCGGGCTTGCCACGGCGGGATCTGCGGGCGAAGCAGCCAGGGCCTGATGGGTGTGCCTGGGAATTTCCGATTCCAGCAGCGTCACGGTTTCAGTACCGCCGGTTTCGCCCAGATCGTGCAAGGACAGCCCCGGTCCCTGGCCTGGATGCATGGGCATGCGCCCTTGAAGGTTGGGAAGGGAGAAATTGGATTTTCCATCGCCACCATAGGTTGTTCCCAGCAGGGAAAACAGCGCCGTGTTCTGAGAAAGCGGCAGGAGCTGACCATCGCAAAAGGCCCAGCCCTTGGGTGCGAAGTTGAACCCGCCAAGGCGGATTTCGGCGACGAAGGGATCGGACATGGTCTTCAGGTCTGAGAAGGAAAGAGGCCTTGCATGGCCATGCAAAAGCTCAGTGCCAGATAGGGCGGCATATTGAGGTGTGGCTGGCTGCCGCCCACATTGGCCAACAGGGCGGGCATGCTCGTATTGCCGCTTTGCGCATAGTGGCCGCGCGCCGCTGCAGGCAGGTTGCCGTTGCCCGATGTCGCCTGGCCCGTGGTGCCGGAAGCGGCCATGGCGTGGCTGTGCTGCGGTATCTCTGGCAGGGTCAGGGTATGGGCTTGCTCGCCTGCTCTCTCTCCCAGCGTATGGCCGGCCCCCATGTGCATGGGCATGCGGCCGCGCAGGTCGGGCAGTGCAAAGTTGGTCTGCCCGTTGCCACCGTAGGTGGTGCCCAGCAGCGAGAACAGTGCCTGGTTCTGGTTGATGGGCAGCAATTGCCCATTGCAAAGGGCCCAGCCTTTGGGGGCGAAGTTGAAGGAGAAGACGCGAACCTCTCCGAGAAAAGGGGTAGACATCAGGTGGGTGAGGGATAGATGCCGAACAGCGAGATGATGAAGTTCACGCAAAGATAGGGCGGCATATTGGTATGCGGCTGTGACCCACCGACCGCGCCCACCATCGAGGCCGCCATGGGCGTAGCGGGGGTACCGTTCGCAAAGGCCTTGTGATCCCTGTGCTTGGCAAACACCGCATCGGCGGGCGAGGCCAGAAATCCGGTGCCGGAGGACGCGGGGACGCCGTGCGTGTGGGCTGGAATCTGATTGACGGTCAGCGTGACCTCTTCGACTCCAGCGGCCTGTGCCAGCGTGAATTCGTTGCCTGCGTGCAGGGGAATGCGGCCACGCATGTCTGGCAGGGCGAACGTGCTTTGGCCATCACCGCCGTATGTCGTGCCGATCAGAGTGAAAAGGGTTTCGTATTCCGAGATGGGCATTTGCTGCCCTTCGCAGAACATCCAGCCTGATGGCGCGAAGTTGCCGGCAAACATCCGGATTTCCCCAACATAGGGTTGAGCCATGGCAAAGTGGGGTGAAGTTAGAAAACGTTAATAATTGCAAAATAGTTTAGTATGCCAACCTGTTGTGCGGCAAAAATATTTTGCTGCCGTTGCTTTGGCAGGAAGGGCCACGATGAAGACAGGACGCCGTGCTTTCATGCAGGTTGCAGGGGCCTTGCCCGCTGCAGCGGCCGTTTCCGGGATTCCAGTGATCGCCTGTGCGGCTGGCATGGAGTTGCGCCGCAGCCACTTTCAGCCGCTGCTGGGCCATAGCTTCTCGGTAGCAGGAGAAGTTTCCGAGTTACGTTTGGTTTCGTTGGCAGCGCTGCCGCACACACTGCAGGGCGACCGCTCTTTCAGCGCACTGTTCGAGTTGTCCCGCCCTGGTGCCTTGCCACAGAACACCTGGGAAATCGCTCACCCGGCTCTGGGACGCCACGCTGTTTTCCTGAGTCCCAGCGACGCGCAAGGCGGTCTGCTGGAAGCCGTGTTCAACCGCGGCTGAGCGCCGCGGTCCTGCGCATGCGCAGGTAGATGCCTTCCTGGTCCTGCTCGACAAAGCCCAGGCGCGTATACAGGCGCCGGGCTGGATTGTTGGCTTCCACGAACAGCTGCATGTCGCGCCCTTCTTGATCCGCCCAGCCGGCCAGCCATTGCATGAAGGCCGTGCCCAGTCCTTGGCCTTGAACAGCGGCGTCGAGCGAGATGTCCATCACTCCCAACGGCCCGGGTGCGAGATTGAGGTAGAGCCGGCCTATAGGCAGACCTGCCCTCTCGATCACGAAAAACGCGCTGTGTGCGTAGTGCTTGCGGTAGTGCTGGTCCTGCAAAGCGAACTGCGAATCGCAGAAGGCATGCTTTTCAGCTTCGCTCCAGGGCACGGGCGCCAGTTCGGCAGCGCGTACCTGGCGGTACAGGGCGCGGAGAAAAGCGTAGTCGGCTTCTTCGGCCAGGCGCAGCCGCACATCCTCCAGATTCAGCGGCGGCAGCTCGGGCACGAACGGCTCAGACGGCATGGGAAAAGCAGGCCTCGTAATCGACATGGCCTGCCGACTGCGCAATGGGCGTGATGAAGATGGCGTAGTCACCGAGCTGTGCATGGCGCACGCGGTAAGTGCGCTGCGGCAGCTGCGGCTGGCGCGGACCGCGAAACACCAGGGAGAACTGCAGCATGCCGGGCGTGTCGGCCGATGTCTGCGTTGCGCCGAGCACTTGCATATCGATGCCGATGGTGCGCTCGCCCTCCGCCGTGAAGAAGCTCACGGTCTGCTGGGCCAGGGCCTGGGCGTCGCTCCAGGTCAGGGCTCTTGCATACAGCGCGTCGTCCAGCTCGAAGTCGGAAGGGGGCAAAGAGGTGGCGGACATGGGCGGCAGTCGATTCATTGGGGCTGGGCAGGCAGAGCGGCAGCATAGCCCATGCGCAGGCGGCTGCAGCCCTCTGGTGCCCCTCTAGTGCCCCTCTAATGCGCCCCCAACAACCCAATCCCTCAGCGCCCCCAGCGCAGCACCAGCGGATCCAGCCGCCGCGCAATGTCCAGCAACTGGCGGCGCACCTCGGGGTGCATGGGCGGCCAGGGCGCGCGCGGCGCGTCGCAGGCGATCACGCCGCCGGCCTTCATCAGCGCCTTGGCGGCCAGGAAGCCGGCCTGGCGGTTTTCGTGGTTGATCAGGGGCAGCCAGCGCTGGTAGAGGGCGAATGCGGTGTCGGGGTCGCCGTTTCTGTGGGCTTCGATGATGGGGCGTATGCCGTCGGCAAAGCCGCCGCCCGTCATGGAGCCCGTGGCACCGGCCTCCAGGTCGGCCAGCAGGGTGATGGCTTCCTCGCCATCCCAAGGGCCTTCGATGGCCTCGCCGCCCAGGGCGATGAGTTCGCGCAGCTTGCCGGCGGCGCCTGCGGTTTCCATCTTGAAGTAGCAGACCTGCTCGATCTCGCGGGCCATGCGCGCGAGGAAGGCGGGGGACAGCGGCGTGCCTGCGGCGGGCGCGTCCTGCACCATGATGGGAATGGCGATGGCATCGGACACGGCCTGGAAGAAGCCCTGGATCTGGGGCTCGCCGAAGCGGAAGGTGGCGCCGTGGTAGGGCGGCATGACCATCACCATGGCCGCGCCCATGTCCTGCGCGCGGCGGCTTCGCTCGGCGCACACGCGCGATGAGGTGTGCGTGGTGGTGACGATCACGGGCACGCGGCCCGCCACATGCTCCAGCGCCGTGCGCGTGAGGACCTCGCGCTCGTCATCGGCCAGCAGGAACTGCTCGGAGAAGTTGGCCAGGATGCACAGGCCGTCCACGCCCGAGTCGATCATGAAATCCAGGCAGCGCCTCTGGCTGGCCAGGTCCAGCGTGCCGTCCTCGTGGAAGGTGGTGGGTACCACGGGAAAGATGCCGCTGTAGCGCGGCCAAGAAATTCCGGGCATGGCGTGCTCCCTCATTCGACGATGCGGAACTGGTCCAGGTACTCGGTCTTGAGCGTGAGGCCCAGGCCCGGCACATCGTCCCTGAGCTGCAGGAAGCCGTTCTCGGCCACGGGCTCGCCGTCGAAGATGTACCAGAACAACTCGTTGCCCACCTCCACGTCGAAGATGGGAAAGTACTCGGCCATGGGCGAGGCCAGCGTGCTCATGGTCAGGTGGTAGTTGTGCATCTGGCCCGCATGCGGGATGACGGGCACGCTGAACGCCTCGCACAGCGCATTGATCTTGTGCGCGGCCGTGATGCCGCCCACGCGGTTGGTGTCGTACTGCACGACGCTGACGGCCTTTTTGTCGAGCAGCTGCTTGAAGCCGTAGAGGCTGAACTCGTGCTCGCCGCCCGAGATCGGAATGCTGGTGAGCCGGTTGAGTTCGGCGTAGCCGTCGATGTCGTCGGCGATCACGGGCTCCTCTAGCCAGCGCGGCTCGAACTTCTCCAGCTTGGGCAGCATGCGCCTGGCGTACTCCAGGTTCCAGCCCATGTAGCACTCCAGCATCAGGTCGCAGTCGTAGCCTATGACTTCGCGCACGGCCTCGACCGAGCGCAGGTTCTCGCGCACGCCTTCCTGCAGATGGGCCGGGCCGTAGCCGAAGCGCATCTTGAAGGCCTTGAAGCCCTGGTCCAGGAATTTCTGCGCCTCTTCCTGCATGGCCTTAAGGTCGGTGCGGTAGAGCTTGCTGTAGTAGCAGGGAATCCTTTCCTTGGTGCGCCCGCCCAGCAGCTTGAACACAGGCTTGTTCACGCTCTTGCCCAGGATGTCCCAGATGGCCAGGTCCACGGCCGAGATGGCTGCCATGGTCACGCCCTTGCGGCCCCAGGCGTGCGTGGCGCGGTACATGCGCTGCCACAGGTATTCGTAGTCCCACGGGTCCTGGCCGATGACCAGGGGCGCCAGGTACTCGTCGATGATGGCCTTGGCGATGCGCGGCGCCAGCGCCACGTTGCCCAGGCCGACGATGCCGTCGTCGGTCTCGATCTCCACCACCGTCCAGGAATGGAAGCGGAAGGTGGACATGGTCTCCTGCGGCGCATAGAGCAGGTCCATGGCGTTGGAGCAGAAGTTGCCCTGGGGCGGCACGGTCTTGCCTTGCCATTCGTAGACGCGGGCGCGGACGGATTTGATTTTCATGATGGTGATGGCGAGGGAGTGAAGTCAGTCAGCACAGGCGCGCGGCGCCCATGCGGCAGGCGATCAGAAAGGCCTGCCAGGTGGCCTCCACGCTGGCCCGGCCCTGGCCCGCGATGTCATAGGCCGTGCCGTGGGCCGGCGTGGTGATGGGGATCGGCAGACCGCCCTGCACGGTCACGCCGCGCGAGAAGCCCAGCAGCTTGATGGCGATCTGGCCCTGGTCGTGGTACATGGTCACGATGGCCTGGTACTCGCCGGCCTGGGCCTTCAGGAAGATGGTGTCGGCCGGGAAGGGGCCGTGGAACGGATCGGGCGTAGGCCAGTCGCGGGCCTGCAGCGCGCGCACGGCCGGCGCGATGATGTCGATCTCCTCGCGCCCGCAGGTGCCGCCATCGCCGTTGTGCGGGTTGAAGCCCGCCACGGCCACCTTGGGGGCCGCCATGCCGCTGGCCAGCAGCGCGCGGTAGATCAACTCGGCCGCCTGCGCGATGCGCTCCTGGCTTAGATAGTTGGCCACGTCCCTGAGTGGCACATGCGACGAAATGCGCGAGGTCCACAGATCGCCCAGCGTATTGAATTCGCAGAAATAGCCGGTGACGCCCAGGTGCTCGGCAAAGTGGTGCAGCTCGTCCTCATGGCGCAGGCCGCCCAGCTTCATGGCCTGCTTGTTGAGCGGCGCAAAGCAGATGGCGTCGATCTGGCCGGCCTGGGCCGCGTCCATGCACCGGTCCAGCACCTGCAGCACCGAGCGCCCGCCTGCGGCTTCGGCACGGCCCTGGTGCACGGCATCGGGGGCCACCGTGTCCAGGGCCAGGAAGGCGGGCAGGGCGGTATCGGTGCGGCCCCGTGCATGGGCCATGCTGGCGATGGGTGTGGTGGCCACCTGCAGGCCCGCGATGCGCTGGCCCTGCTGCCACAGCCAGGGGTCGCCGGCCAGCACGATGTTGGCCTTTTGCATGGCCTCGGGCCGCGCCAGCAGGCGTGCGATCAGTTCGGCGCCTATGCCGGCGGGATCGCCCAGGGTCAGGGCGACGACGGGAAGTTCGGATGCGGGCATGTGCGGCTCAGTCGATCTTGATGTGGTTCTTGCGGATGATTTCGCCAAAGCGCTGGTACTCGGCGTTGTGCAAGGCGATGAACTCCGCCTGGCCCATGGGCTGCAGCTCGGCGCCCACGGCCTCCAGGCGCGTGCGTGTCTCGGGCATGGCCAGCACCTTGTTGACCTCGTCGTGCACCCGGGCCTGCACGGCTCGGGGTGTGGCCGCTGGCATGTAGATGCCGTACCAGGCGCCTATCTCCACGCCGGGCAGGCCGGCCTCGGCCAGCGTGGGCACCTGGGGCAGCTGGGCGTTGCGCCGGTGCGATGTCACGCCCAGGGCGCGCAGCTTGCCGGCCTTGATCTGGCCGATCACCGAAGGCATGGTGTCGAAGCTCATCTGCACCTGGCCGCTGACCAGGTCCACCAGGGCGGCGGCGCTGCCCTTGTAGGGCACGTGGGTCAGTTCAATGCCGGCCGCGTCCTTGAACATCTCGGCCGCGATGTGCTGGGTGCTGCCAGTGCCGCTGCTGGCGAAGTTGATCCTGCCGGGCTCCTTGCGGGCCAGGGCGACCAGTTCCTGCACCGAGTTCGCGGGCAGGTTGTTGCCCACCACCAGCACGTTGGGCACTGCGCCCACATAGGCCACCGGCACCAGGTCGCGGTTGCTGTCGTAGCCCAGCTTGAGCAAGTGCGGGGCAATGGCATGGGCCGTGACCACGCCCATCACCATGGTGTGCCCGTCCGTGGACTTGGCCGTCATGTCCACGGCCAGGGTGTTGGAGACGCCGGGGCGGTTTTCCACGATCACCGGCTGGCGCAGCAGCGGCGCCAGCCGGTCGGCCACGGCGCGTGCCATGGCGTCGGTGCCGCCGCCCGGGGCCGAGCCCACAAGCATGCGCACAGGCCGCGTGGGCCAGTCCGGCGAGGTTTGGGCCAGGGCGATGGCGGGCAGCAGGGCAGCTGCGGCCAGCAGCAGAGGGCGGCGTTGCATGTCTTGTCTCCGGTGCTTTTGTTGTGGACCCATGCTAGGCAGATGATTGATTGCCGTAAACTGAAAGTTGCTGATGAATCAATAACCTTGGGTAATCAATTCGCGGGATATTCCTATGGGCTCCATCGACCGCAGGGACAGCACGCCGCAACTGCTCAACCGCCTGCGCATGCGGCAGGTGGCGCTGATGCTGGCCATCGACCAGAAGGGCACGCTGCGCGGCGCCGCAGCCGAGCTGGGACTGAGCCAGCCGGCCGCCACCAAGATGCTGCATGAGCTGGAAAGCGCGCTGGGCCTGCCCCTGTTCGACCGCGTTGGGCGCGGCCTGCAGCTGAACGCGGCGGGCGAGCGCGTGACGGGCTACTTCCGCCACCTGCGCGGCGGCATGGAGGCGCTGAACCGCGAGCTGCAGGAACTGCGCGAGGGCTGTGCGGGGCGGCTGGCCGTGGGCAGCATCATGGCGGCCTCGCCGGGGCGGCTGACACAGGCGCTGCTGGCGCTCAAGCGCCAGTGGCCGCTGCTGTCCATCGAGGTGGCCGTGGACACCAGCGACCGGCTGCTGGCGCAGTTGCAGGACGGCGTGCTGGAGGTGGTGGTGGGCCGGCAGACCGGGCAGGCCGATCCCGCCCATCTGTTCCGCACCATAGATGACGAGGCCCTGTCCATCATCGTGGGCTGCAACCATCCGCTGGCGCGTGCCCGCAGCGTGGGCTTTGCGCAGCTGCAGGCCCATGGCTGGGTGCTGCAGCCGCCCGGCAGTCCCATGCGCGCACTGATCGACCAGGAATTCCAGGCCCATGGCCTGCCGCTGCCGCGCGGCCTGATCGAGACGGGCTCCATCCTCACCACCATGAACCTGGTGCGCAACTCCGACCTGATCGCCGTGATTCCGCAGGCCGTGGCCCGGGACAGCGCCGCGCACGGCATGGTCCGCATCCTGCCCTATCGCATGCGCCGCAACCTGCAGGCCTACGGCAGCCTGGTGCGCCGCGACCGGCCGCTGAGCCAGGCGGCCGCCAGCTTTCTGGCGCTGTTGCATGGGCAGGAGCCGCCGCCGGCATCCGCGCCCTAGCCGATGTACCGCGCCAGATGCGGGCTGACCCGCTTGCAGTAGCTCTTGCAGACGCGGCGCAGCACCTGGGCGGTGTCGGTGACGCCGGGCGACGGGCTCTTGGGGTACCAGGTGGTGATGCGAAAGGAGGGCGGCGTGGGCAGTTCCAGCTCCACCAGCTCCCCGCTTTCGAGCTGCGGCGCCACCAGCATGCCGTGCATGATGGCGACGCCCAGGCCCTCGCGCACCAGCGAGACCAGCGCCGCCAGCGAGGGCGATCCCGAGATGCGCAGGTCGCTGGAGACCATGCCGCTTTGCACGGCCAGCTGCTGTGCCATGGCCACGGCCTGCTCGTAGGGGCCGGTGCCGCGCATCTGGGTCAGCAATTGCTTGCCAAGCGCCTTGTGCAGACCATCCTTCCTGGGCACCAGGCCCCGCCTGGCGATCCAGTGCACGGGCACTTCCAGCAGGTTCTCGACCACGGCGAACTGCGGGTCCACGCCGCTGCCGGTGCGCACGATCAGGTCCAGGTCGCGCCGCATCATCTGCTCCGACAGGTGGGTGCTCAGATCGACGGTCAGGTCCAGCTCGATGTGCGGCAGGCTGGCGCCCATCGCCTTGACGAATTCGGGCAGGAAGGTGTGTACCGCCGTCTCCAGCACGCCGACCCGCAGGCGGCAGCCGATGGCATCGTCGGACCTGGCGGCACGCTCCAGGGTGCGTGTGGCTTCGATGACGGCTTCCGCATGCCGCAGCAAGCGGGCGCCGGCATCGGTGATCTGCAGCGTCTTGCGGTCCCAGTGAAACAGGGTCACGCCCAGGTCCGACTCCAGCCCGCGTATGCGCATGGAGACGGCGCCGGGGCTGGCATGCACGAGTTCGGCCACGCGGCGCACGCTGCCGATGCGTGCCAGCAGCACAAAGGTTTCCAGAAAGCGGATGTTCATGGGGAGGCTGCGCGGGCTGCAGTGGCTGTTCAGTTTTCCTGGGGGAGGCTGCGCACAATTCCTGAGTGGACCGGTGGCCTGCTGCTTTTTACATTGGGAGGCATCTCCATTCAATAGAGGCTCCCCCATGACGCATTGGACCCATCCGACCGAATTCCGCCAGGAGGTGCGCGCCGGACGCTTTCGCGGGCAGACGGCCGGGCAGTGCCCCGGCTACACCCAAGGCAACCTGGCGATACTGCCGCGCGAGTGCAGCGAGGAGTTCCTGCGCTTTGCCCGGCTGAACCCCAAGTCCTGCCCGCTGATCGGCGTGACCGAGCCCGGCAGCAGCCGCGTGCCCGAGCTCGGCGATATCGATCTGAAGACCGATCTGCCCTCGTACTGGGTGTTTCGCGATGGTCACAGGGCCGAGCAGGTGAATGACCTCACGGACCTGTGGCGCGACGACCTGGTGGGCTTCGTCATCGGCTGCTCTTATTCCTTCGAGGACGCGCTGCGCGATGCGGGCGTGCCCGTGCGCCATATCGACGAGGGCCGGGGCGCCCCCATGTTCATCACCGACATTGCCAACGGCCAGGCGGGCCGGTTCGGAGGCCGGATGGTGGTCAGCATGCGGCCCATGACGGCCGCCCAGGCCATCCGTGCGATCCAGGTGACTTCGCGCTTTCCCAGCGTGCATGGGGCGCCCGTGCACCTGGGCGACCCCGCGCAGATAGGCATTGCCGATATCGAGCGGCCGGACTTCGGCGAGCCCATGGCGCTCAAACCCGGGGAGATCCCCGTGTTCTGGGCCTGCGGCGTGACGCCCCAGCAGGCCATACGCTCGGCGGCCCTGCCATTCGCCATCACGCACGAGCCGGGCCACATGCTGGTGACGGAGTTGCGCAACAGCCATCTGGCCGCGTTCTGACGGCCTGCCTGCCTGGCATGGGGCCCGCTTCGGCGGGCCTTTTTCTTTGCGTTGCCGGCCGGCAAGGGGCCGCTCCTGTTCAGTTTTCGTGAACAGAGGGGGCGAAAACTTCTCGATGGACGCGGTCCAGGTGCACTTTTAGATTGGACGCCAGTGGTGGGCACCGGCGGAGGGCCGTGCTCCAGGCCACGGTTTTCCTGACTTCAACTTCGAGACAAACGGGTTCCGACACCATGCAAGAACGCTCCACTCCCCATGACAGGCGCTGGCAATTCTGGATAGACCGCGGCGGCACATTCACCGACATCGTGGGCAAGCGGCCCGATGGCAGCCTGGCCACGCACAAGCTGCTGTCGGAAAACCCCGAGCAGTACCGTGATGCGGCCGTGGCCGGCATCCGCCACCTGCTGGGCCTCAAGCCCGGCGAGCCGGTCACGCCGGACCTTGTGGAGTGCGTGAAGATGGGCACCACGGTGGCCACCAATGCGCTGCTGGAGCGCAAGGGCGAGCCCACGCTGCTGGTGACCACGCGGGGCTTTCGTGATGCGCTGCGCATTGCCTACCAGAACCGCCCGCGCCTGTTCGACCGGCATATCCAGCTGCCCGAGCTGCTGTACAGCGATGTGGTGGAGGCGCTTGAGCGCGTGGATGCCCGTGGGGAAGTGCAGCAGGAACTGGACGTGCTGCACCTGCACACCGCGCTGCTGCAGGCCCATGCCCGGGGCCTGCGCAGCGTGGCCATCGTCTTCATGCATGGCTACCGCTACATGCGGCACGAGCAGATTGCGGCGCGCATTGCGCGGCAGGCGGGATTCACGCAGATCAGCACCTCGCACGAGACCAGCCCGCTGATGAAGTTCGTGAGCCGGGGCGACACCACGGTGGTCGATGCCTACCTCTCGCCCATCTTGCGCCGCTATGTACAGCAGGTCGCTGGCGAGATGCCGGGCGTGCGGCTGTTCTTCATGCAGTCCTCCGGCGGGCTGGCCGATGCGGGCAGCTTCCAGGGCAAGGATGCCATCCTGAGCGGGCCGGCCGGCGGCATCGTGGGCATGGCCCGCACGGCGGGGCTGGCCGGGCACGACAAGGTCATCGGCTTCGACATGGGCGGCACCTCCACCGATGTCAGCCACTACGCTGGCGCCTTCGAGCGCGAGTTCGAGACCCAGGTGGCCGGTGTGCGCATGCGCGCGCCGATGATGAGCATCCACACGGTGGCAGCCGGTGGCGGCTCGGTACTGGCCTATGACGGCTCGCGCTTTCGCGTGGGCCCGGAGAGCGCGGGTGCCAACCCCGGCCCCGTGAGCTACCGCCGTGGCGGGCCCCTGGCCGTGACCGATGCGAACGTGATGGTGGGCAAGGTCCAGCCCCGCTACTTCCCCAGCGTGTTCGGCCCGGCCGCCAACGAGCGGCTCGATGGCGAGGCCGTGCGGGCGCGCTTCGATGAACTGGCGGTGCAGACGGGGCGCAGGCCCGAGGAAGTGGCCGAAGGCTTCATCCGCATCGCCGTGCAGCAGATGGCCAACGCCATCAAGAAGATCAGCGTGGCGCGCGGCTATGACGTGACGCGCTACACGCTGCAGTGCTTTGGCGGTGCGGGCGGCCAGCATGCCTGCCTGGTGGCCGATGCCCTGGGCATGACCCGTGTGTTCGTGCATCCGCTGGCCGGCGTGCTCAGCGCCTACGGCATGGGCCTGGCGGACCAGACCGTCATCCGTGAACAGGCGATGGAGGTGGCGCTGTCTGCTGCGGCCTTGCCGCTGATCGCGGAGTCGCTGGATTCGCTGGGCGACGCGGCCAAGGCCGAGCTTGAGCGCCAGCAGGTCGGCGCCAGTCCCGTGCAGGTACGCTACAACGTGCATGTGCGCTATGAGGGCACGGATTCCGCCCTGGCCGTGCCCTTCGGCGGGCTGGCCGACATCCAGGCGGCCTTCGAGTCGGCCTATCGCCAGCGGTTCGCCTTCCTGATGGCGGGCAAGGGCCTGGTGGTGGAAGCCGTTTCCGTCGAAGCCGTGATTGCGGGCGATGCGCCCAGCGAGCCGGTGCTGCAGGAGCATCCGCCGCGCACGCATCCGCGCCGAGAAACCGTGCGCATGTACTCCGACGGTGCCTGGCATGACGCGGCCCTGGTGGTGCGCGAGGACCTGCGGCCCGGCGACGCCATTCCCGGCCCGGCCATCATCGCCGAGCGCAATGCCACCACGGTGGTCGAGCCCGGCTGGCTGGCGCGGCTCACGGCGCTGGACCATCTGGTGCTGGACCGCGTGGTCGCGCGCAAGGTCGAGTACGCGGCCGGCACCTCGGTGGACCCGGTGCTGCTGGAGGTCTTCAACAACCTGTTCATGAACATCGCCGAGCAGATGGGCCTGCAGCTGCAGAACACGGCCTACTCGGTGAACATCAAGGAACGGCTGGACTTCAGCTGCGCGCTGTTCGACGCCGAGGGCCACCTCATCGCCAATGCGCCGCACATGCCCGTGCACCTGGGCTCCATGGGCGAGAGCATCCAGACGGTGATCCGCAAGAACGCCGGGCGCATGGCCCAGGGCGATGTCTATGTGCTCAACGACCCCTACCAGGGCGGCACCCACCTGCCCGACATCACGGTCATCACGCCCGTGTACGTGGCCGACGAGGCCTCCCCCACCTTCTACGTGGGCAGCCGGGGCCACCATGCCGACGTGGGCGGCATCACGCCCGGTTCCATGCCGCCGTTTTCCACGCGCATCGAGGAAGAGGGCGTGCAGATCGACAACTTCAAGCTGGTCGATCGCGGCGTGCTGCGCGGCCAGGAGATGGTCGAGCTGCTGCAAAGCGGCGAGTACCCGAGCCGCAACCCGCACCAGAACCTGGCCGACCTGAAGGCCCAGATCGCGGCCAATGAAAAAGGCGTGCAGGAGCTGCGCAAGATGGTGGCCCAGTTCGGCCTGCCCGTGGTGCAGGCCTATATGGGCCATGTGCAGGACAACGCCGAGGAGTCGGTGCGCCGCGTCATCACGCGGCTCAGGAACGGGCAGTTCACGCTGCCGCTGGACAACGGCGCGCAGATCCGCGTGGCCGTCACCGTGGATACGGCGGGCCGCAGCGCGGTCATCGACTTCTCGGGCACCAGCGCCCAGCAGACCAACAACTTCAATGCGCCGCGCGCCGTGTGCATGGCGGCCGTGCTGTACGTGTTCCGCACGCTGGTGGACGACGACATCCCGCTCAACGCGGGCTGCCTCAAGCCTTTGAAGGTCATCATTCCCCAGGGCTGCATGCTCAACCCCAATGCACCGGCCTCGGTGGTGGCGGGCAATGTGGAGACCTCCACCTGCATCACCAATGCGCTGTTCGGCGCGCTGGGCGTGATGGCGGGCAGCCAGCCCACCATGAACAACTTCACCTTCGGCAATGCGCGCCACCAGTACTACGAAACCATTGCCGGCGGCAGCGGCGCGGGCGCGGTGCTGGACGCCGAGGGCCGGGTGGAGCGCGGGTTCAACGGCACCAGCGTCGTCCAGACGCACATGACCAATTCGCGCCTGACAGATCCGGAGGTGCTGGAGTTCCGCTTCCCCGTCATGCTGGACAGCTATGCCATCCGCGAAGGCTCGGGCGGCAGCGGGCGCTGGCATGGGGGCAGCGGCGGTGTGCGGCGCGTGCGCTTCCTGGAAGCCATGACGGCCAGCATCCTGTCCAACGGGCGCCTGAACCCGGCCTTCGGCATGGCGGGTGGCCAGCCGGGGCAGCCGGGCATCAACCGTGTGCTGCGCGCCGATGGCCAGGTCGAGGCGCTGGAGCACATCGGCGCCGTGCAGATGCAGCCCGGCGATGTGTTCGAGGTCTGCACGCCGGGGGGCGGCGGCTACGGAACGGCGGCCTGACACGCCGCCTGCAGGGGTCTGTCCGGGTGGTGGATGAGGGCCGCCCGGCCAGGCCTGGTTCATCACCGATGCAATGCCATTGAAGGCAAGACGCTTCTGCATACCGAAGCGCAAGGAGACTGAAAAATGACAAGCCTTGAAAATGCCAAGCCCCTGGCTGGCGAACAGTCGCAGGGCAGCTGGCTGGGCCAGCTCGAACCCCGGGAAAAACGCGCACTGACGGCCTCGTTCGGCGGCTACGCGGTCGATTCCTTCGACTACTACACGCTGCCCCTGGTCACGCCCATCCTGCTGTCGCTGTGGGGCATGAGCAAGACCGAGGTCGGCCTGATCGGCACCTCGACCCTGGTGGCCTCGGCCGTCGGCGGCTGGATGGCCGGCATCCTGGCGGACCGCTACGGGCGTGTGCGCGTGCTGCAGTGGACCATCCTCGTGTTCGCCCTTTTCACCTTCGCCTGCGGCCTGGCGCAGACGCCGGTCCAGTTGCTGCTGGCGCGCACGCTGCAGGGTCTGGGCTTTGGCGGCGAATGGGCCGTGGGCTCGGTGCTGATCGCCGAGACCATACGGCCGGCTTTCCGTGGCAAGGCGGTGGGGCTGGTGCAAAGCAGCTGGGCCATAGGCTGGGGGGCGGCCGTGCTGGTGTCCATGGCGCTGTTCTCGTTTCTGCCTCCCGAGATCTCATGGCGGGCCATGTTCCTGCTGGGCCTGCTGCCGGCCCTGCTGATCCTGTTCATCCGCCGTTCAGTCAAGGACCCCGAGGTCTACCTGAAGACCCGCGCCGCCGTGGGCCGGGGCGAGCGCAGCGGGCACTTCCTGGACATCTTCAAGGGCGGCATGCTCAAGACCACGGTGCTGGCCAGCCTGATGTTCACGGGCATGCAGGGCGGCTACTACGCCATTGCCGTGTGGCTGCCTACCTTCCTGAAGAACGAGCGCCACCTGACGGTGCTGGGCTCGGGCGGCTACCAGTTCATGTTCATCTTTGGCGCCTTTGCCGGCTACCTGTGCGGTGCCTACGCTTCCGACCGGCTGGGCCGGCGCCTGGCCTTCACGCTGTTCGCCATCGGCGCCGGCAGCCTGGCCTATGCCTATACGCTGCTGCCCATCACCGATGCCTGGATGCTGGTGTTGGGCTTTCCGCTGGGCTTTTTCATGTCGGGCATATTCAGCGGCGCCGGAGCCTTCCTGGCCGAGCTGTTCCCCAACGAACTGCGCGGCTCCGGCCAGGGCTTTTGCTACAACTTCGGCCGCGGCATCGGGGCCACCTTCCCCGCGCTGGTGGGCGTGTTCAGCGACCGGCTGGGCCTGTCGCTGGGCACGGCCATCGGTATCTGCGCCACGGCCGGCTACGTGATGGTGGTGATGTTCGCCATGTGCCTGCCGGAGACGCGGGGCCGGGATCTGGCCGCGCAGTGAAGCGCTGGCCAGACCGGCCACGGCACGCTCAGTAGCTGCCCATGTAGTCGCGCTTGCCGACCTCGACGCCGTTGTGGCGCAGCAGGGCATAGGCGGTGGTCACATGGAAGAAGAACTGCGGCAGGCCGTAGTGCAGCAGGTAGGCGCTGGCGCTCAGCTTCTTTTCCTTGGGCGTGCCGGGGCGCAGCACGATCTCGCGGGACTCGCTTTGCGCGAACTGCTCGGGCGCGAACGAGCCCACATGGTCCAGCGCCTTGGTGATCAGCGCCTGCAGGTCGGCAAAGCTGGTCTGCGTGTCGGGCCACGAAGGCACCTCGGCGCCGGCCAGGCGCGAGGCGATGCCCTTGGCGAAGTCCGCAGCAATCTGCACCTGGCGCACCAGCGGGAACATGTCGGGGAACAGGCGGGCCTGCAGCAGGGCGTCGGGATCTATGTTCTTCTGCGCGGCGTGTTCCTCGGCCTTTTTGAGCACGTCGGACAGGGCTTTCAGCATCTGCTGCAGGACGGGAATGGAGGCGGTGTACAGGGGGCTGGTCATTGCGGGCTCGCTAAGGATTGTGAAGGGCTGGCAATCGCATGCATCTGCATCCATCGCCAGCCGGCACAGGCTAACAGCAACTGCTTTCACTTGCCGCCTGCGCTAGCATGCGCGCCATGCAAATCCCTGAAGCCGCTCCCTCGTTCGAAGGCCTTGGCCAGGCCGGATTCGGCGCCGCCATCTTCGACATGGACGGCCTGCTCATAGACTCCGAGCCCTTCTGGAAGCGTGCCGAACGCGAGTCCTTTGCCGAGGTCGGCATCGACATCACGGCCGAGATGTCCCGCGTGACGGCGCCCATGACCACGGCGCAGGTGGCCGCGCACTGGTATGCCCACCGGCCCTGGCAGGGGCCCAGCCAGCGCGAGCTGGAGAGCCGCGTGGTCGCGCGCGTGGCGGCCCTGGTCAGCGCGCATGGACGGGCCCTGCCCGGCGTGCGCGAAACACTGAGCGCCTGCCGCGCCCTGGGCTGGCGCGTGGCGCTGGCCTCGAACTCTCCTTTGTCTTTGTGCCACCACACCCTGGATGCGCTGGGCATGCGGCCGGCGTTCGACGCCATCGTCTCGGCCGAGCAGGTGGTGCGCGGCAAGCCCGCGCCCGACATCTACCACTTCGCGGCGCAGCGCCTGGGCGTGCCGGCCGGGCGCTGCCTGGTGTTCGAGGACTCCGTCACGGGAACACATGCGGCGCGGCAGGCCGGCATGACCGTCATCGCCGTGCCGTCCGAGGACCAGTGCTTCGACGGGGCGCAGCCTGCGCCGCACTGGGTGGTGCCCACGCTGGTGGCGCTGCATGGGGCAGCGGGCCGGTAAGGCATTGGCAGCACTCTCATCGCATGGCGCGTGCCGGCCGCAAAGGTGTTGATGAGAACCATTCTCAGTACAATCGCCGCCCGTGCCGTTCTTCTTCGTCCTGTCCGTTTCCCATGCTGGCGTGCCTGCCCGCGTCCAGACCGCCGTGCCGGGAGCCTGCCCGTGAGCGCGCGCGTGCCAGGCGCGGACGATGATGCCGCTCCCTCTCTGCTGGCCCGCGTGTATGCGCGCTGGCACCAGCCTCTGCGCCGCCTGCTGGGCCGGCAGATGCGCAACCGCGAGGATGCCGAGGATGCGGTCCAGGAGGTCTTCGTGCGCTATGCGGCCTCGGGCAAGGCCCTGCCGCCCGAGGAGCAGGAACCCTATCTGCGCGTGATCGCCCGCCATGTCTCGCACGATGCCTGGCGCCGCTCGGCGGGCGCGCCGGGGCGCGAATCGGTCTCGCTGGATGAACACATGGAACTGGCGCAGCAACTGCCGGCCGGCGAGGGGTCGGACCCCCTGCAGGCGGCGCACCACCGCGAGCGCCTGGGCCGGCTGGAGCAGGCCATGGCCGAGCTGCCCGAGCGCCGCCGCGAGGCCTTCGTGCTGCACAGCATCGACGGGCTCACGCAGACCGAGGTGGCGCAGCGCATGGGCATTTCGCGCCGCATGGTGCACAACCACGTGACTCTGGCCATGGCCTATTGCGAACTGCGCGTGCAGTACGGCAGCGCCGAAGACATGCGCCTGATGCAGGGCCTGCTGGCGCAGGCCGCGACGGACGGGGAGGGCCGGGAATGACGCTGACCCCGAAACGCCTGCAATTGCATGCCCGCGCCGCCGACTACTTCGCCCGCCGCCGTGAAGCCGACTGGACCGGCGCCGACGAGCGCGAACTCGACGCCTGGCTGGCCGCCGACCCGCAGCACCGCAGCATCTTCGAGAGCCTGGGGCGCACGGTGCTGGACCTGCAACAGTTGCGCAGGCCGGCGCTGGCCTGCGACGCGGCGGCTGCGCCGCAAGCCAGGGCGAGCGGGCCGCGTGCGCAGACACAGGCCCACTTGCCCGCGCCGGCACGTCAGCGCACACGCCGCGGCCTGATGCCTGCGTTGCTGTCGGTGGCTCTGGTCGCGACGCTGGCCCTGGGCGGCGGCTGGTATGCCTGGGACAGCCACGCAAGCCATGTGATCGAGATGGCCACCGGCCCCGGCGAGGTGCGCGAGGCCGAACTGCCCGATGGCACGCGGGTCACGCTGAATTTTTCCTCCAGGCTGCAGGTGCGCTACTACCCGCGCCGCCGCGAGACGGTGCTGGACCAGGGCGAGGCCTTCTTCCAGGTCGCCACCGACCGCTCGCGGCCCTTCACCGTGGACAGCGGCGCCAGCCAGGTCCGGGTAGTGGGCACGGCCTTCAATGTGCGCGCCGGGCCGCCCGCGCTGGTGGTGAAGGTGCTGGAGGGCAAGGTGGAACTGCGTCCCGACCGCCATGCGGCGGACGGCAGGCGCCTGCTGCTGGGCGCGGGTGCCGGCATGTCCGTCGATGCCCGTGACGGCACGCAGCATCCGCTGGCGGCCGGCGCGGACACGGTGGGCGACTGGCGCAGCGGCCAGATGGTGTTCCAGCAGGCAACGCTGGCCGAGGTCGCCGCCGATCTGTCGCGCTACCTGGGCCAGCCCGTACGGGTGGATGGCGATGCGCGGCTGGCCGCGCTGTCCGTGTCCGGCGTGGCGCTGACGGGCAAGCCCGAGGTGTTTCTGCGCTCGTTGCCGCACTTGTTGCCGGTGCGTGTGCAGGCCGAAGCGCAGGGCGGCTGGCGAATCTCGGCGCATTGAGTGCCTTGTCTATTTGTAAATTAATGTAAACAACCCGCTTTCTCGGTTCGTCCACGTTCCCACTTTGGCGCGGTAGCGGGTTTTACCTTCATGGAGGCCGGGTTTTCTCGCGCCTCCATGGTTGCCAGCCAGGCCGCTGCCCAGTGCACAGCTCAGCCAACAACCGCGACGGCCGCGCACGCGCGTGGCGGGTGGAACGCTCAACTGTCTGCCTGCCACCCGCCGCGCACACCGCGACAGCGGGCAATGGACACAGTGCAGCAGGAGCAGGGATGCAAGCAGGAAAAGAACACGGCAGCGCCGCCATGGGCGCGGGCATTTGGGGAGGAGAGTTTCAGCACAGGGGCAGGCCATGGCGGCGGGCAAGGATGCCGTCGCTGGTGGCCGCAGCCCTGGTTGCGCTGGCGCAGCCGGCGGTGCAGGCGCAGCAGCCATCGTCCGTGCAGGCGGGGCAGGCGGGCCAGGCAGGGGAGCTGGCCTTCAGCATCGCGCCCCAGCCGCTGGCCGGCGCGCTGCGCCAGTTCACGCAGCAGGCCCAGCACCAGGTGCTGTTCGATCCGCAGATCGTTGCGGGCCGCACTTCGCCGGCCTTGCAGGGCCGCTTCACGCCGCGCCAGGCGCTGGACCGGCTGCTGGCCGGAACGGGCGTGACCGTGATCGACGCCGTGCCGGGCGCCTACACGCTGAAGGCGCCGCTCAGGGAGCCGTCGCCGGCAGCCGATGCTGCGCTGGGCACGGTGCTGGTCACGGCCCAGGCGCACGCTGGCGATACCACGGAGGGTTCGGGCTCCTATGCGGCCTCGCGCGTGTCGCTGGGCAAGGGGCAGAGCGTGCGCGAGACGCCGCAGTCCATCTCCGTGATCACGCGCCAGCGCATCGAGGACCAGGGCCTGGTCTCCGTGGGCGACGTGATGCAGCAGACCACGGGCGTGACGGTGGACTACGCGGGCTCGGGTGGCCTGGGCGGCACGGCCAACAGCTTCTACGTGCGGGGCTTCCAGATCAGCAATGTCCAGATCGACGGAGCGGCGGTGGATGCCTTCAGCCAGGGCACCTTCGACCCCAACATGGCCATGTACGACAGCGTGCAGGTGATCCGCGGCGCGGACGGCCTGTACAGCGGCAATGGCGAGCCCGGCGGCTCCATCAACCTGGTGAGAAAGCGCCCCACAGCCCAGCCCCAGGTGCTGGCCTCGGCCTCGGTGGGCAGCTGGAACCAGCGCCGTGCCGAACTTGATGTGGCGGGCCCCCTGGCTGCCGATGGCCGGGTGCGCGGCCGCGCCGTGCTGGCGCACAGCGACCGCGAGTTCTTCTATGACTACGCCGATGCGCGCAACACCTTGCTCTACGGCATCGTGGAAGCCGATCTCACGCCTGCGACCAAGCTGACCCTGGGCGGCAGCTACGACAAGTCGGCCAGCCTGCCTTGGCGCGGTGGCCTGCCGCGCGCGGCCAATGGCGACGATCTGCACCTGCCGCGCCATACGGCACTCATGGCGGGCTGGGGCCATTACGACAGGACCAACAAGGAGCTGTTTGCCCAGCTGGAACAGAAGCTGGAGGGCGACTGGCGCGTCCGCGCCCATGCCAACTATGTCAAGGTGGACAGCGACAGCCGGTTGGCCGACGTCACCGGCGCGGTCGATCCGACGACGGGCCTGGGAGCCACGCTCAACGGCTTCTCCAACGACTTCTATTCCACCAAGAAGGCGCTGGATGCCAACGTCAGCGGAACGTTCTCCCTGCTGGGGCGCAGGCACCGGCTGCTGCTGGGCACGGACTGGGCCAAGATCCGTGACACGCAGGACACCTTTCTGTCCGAGGTGGACATGCCGGGGGGCATCAACGTGTTCGGCTTCGACCCGGGCGCCATTCCCCTGCCCAGCTTCGTCTGGAAGACACGCAGCTTCGCGGGCTATGGCGCCACGCAGAAGGGCCTGTACGGCCGGCTCAACCTGAGCCTGACGGACCGCCTGACGGCCATCGTCGGCGCGCGCCGCGCCAGCTACGACACGCAGACGCCCTGGCTGCGCTTCGACCGGGCCGGCAATCTCACCAGCCGCATCGTGTCGTCCTATGGCGAGAGCGGTATCTTCACGCCCTATGGCGGCCTGGTCTACGACATCGACGACCGCTGGACGGCCTACGGCAGCGTCGCCGAGATCCACAAGTCCCAGGCCGACAAGCTGGGTGGGCCCTTGCCAGGCACGCCGCTGGACCCCATCAAGGGCCGCAATTTCGAGCTGGGCGCCAAGGGCGAGTTCAACGAGGGCCGGCTGATGGCCTCCATGGCCCTGTACCGCATAGAGCGCAATGGCGAGGCCGTGGCCGATCCCTCCTACCCCAACACCGACATCGGCGACGCGGGCCTGAACTGCTGCTGGCTGAGCAAGGGCAAGGTGGTCAGCCAGGGCGTGGAAGGCGAGATCTCGGGCGAGCTGGCGCGCGGCTGGCAGCTGTTTGCCGGCTACACCTTCAACCGCAACCACAACAAGACGCCGGGCATCGAAGGCATCTACCACTCCGTCACGCCCAAGCATCTGTTCAAGCTGTGGAGCACCTACCGCCTGCCGGGCGAGCTGTCGCAATGGACGATTGGCGGCGGCGCCAATATCCAGAGCGCGCATTTCGTCAGCGGCACGGCCAATGCCTTCAATCCTGACACGGGCAAGTTCGATGGCGCGGCCGTGCCCTTCAAGTTCAGCCAGGGTGGCTATGCCGTGTGGAATGCCAGCGTGCAGTACCGCATCAACCGCAACTGGCAGGCCGTGCTCAACCTGAACAACCTGTTCGACAAGGTCTACTACCGCACAGTGGGCACCAGCGGCGGCAACAACTGGTATGGCGAGCCACGCAATGTGATGCTGACGCTGCGCGGTAGCTTTTGAAGACCCCCTGAGGCGCTGCGCGCCTTCCCCCTGAAGGGGGACGACACCCTCGGTGCGAGGCGGCTCTTCCTCGGTGTCTCTGGTTCTGGAGCGCGCCGGTTTGCGAAGGGGAGGGCATCAAGGCCTAATCCTTATAGAATGAGAATCTTTCTCATTCATGTGGCACACGCCTGCACGTGCTGCCGCACCAGGAGCCTGTCTTGCCCGCCGCCCCCGCCGCTTTGCACCAAGAGGTCGATACGCTGTACCGCGTCCACCATGGCTGGCTCCAGGGCTGGCTGCGGCGGCGATTGGGCAATTCCACGGAGGCGGCCGATCTGGCGCAGGACACTTTCATGCGCCTGCTCACGCGCTGCGAGCCCATTGCCGCACGCGAGCCGCGTGCCTTTCTGACCACGGTGGCGCAGGGCGTGGTGGCCAATTTCATGCGGCGCAGGCAGATCGAAGAGGCGTACCTGGCCACGCTGGCGCATTTGCCCGAGCCGCAGGTGCCGGGCCCCGAGACGCGCGCCATCCTGCTGGAGACGCTGGTCGAGCTGGACCGCCGCCTGGACACGCTGGCACCCCCCGTGCGCCGTGCCTTCCTGCTGTCGCAGCTCGACGGCATGAAGCAGGCCGACATCGCGGCCGAGCTGCAGCTGTCGCTGGCCACGGTGCAGCGCCATATCGCCAAGGCCGCGCACTGCTGCTTCTTCGGCGGCTGAGCGCCAGCCCATGACCGAATTCCGCCACGCATCCACCGGCCTGCCCGTTTTTGAAGGCCCACCCGTTTCAGAAGCCGTGAGCCTGCAGGCCGTGCAATGGCTGGTGGCCCTGCAGGCCTGCGATGCCGGCGAGGACACGCAGGCCTCGTGGCGGCGCTGGCGTGCCGATCATCCCGACCATGAGCGCGCCTGGCGGCACATCGAGGCCTGCGGCCTGCACCTGCGCGATCTGCCCGCACCGCTGGCGCATGGAGCGCTGCAGCCGCGCCACAGCCGTGCGCGCGGCCGGCGCCAGGCCATGAAGCTGCTGGCCCTGGCCGCGTTCACGGGCAGCAGCGCCTGGTGGATACAAGGCGGCGATTGGCGCGAATGGTCGGCCGACCACCGCACGGCCACCGGCGAGCGCCAGGCACTGGCCCTGGCCGATGGCACGCGCATCCACCTGAACACGGCCAGCGCCATCGATGTGCGCTTTGACGCCAGCCAGCGCCTGCTGCGGCTGCTGGGCGGCGAGGTGCTGGTCACCACGGCCAGCGACCCGCAGGCCCGCCCCTTTCTGGTTGAAACCGCGCAAGGGCGGCTGCGTGCGCTGGGCACGCGCTTTGCGGTGCGCCAGCGCGATGGCGCCAGCCATGTGGCCGTCTTTGAGGGCGCGGTCGAGGTGCGGCCGGCCGACGCCCCGCAGGCCGTGCGCATTCTGGCCGCAGGCGAGCAGGCCGGTTTTGACCGCCTTGCCGTGGACGCGCCCCAGCCCGCCGACGAACTGGCCGCCGCCTGGAGCACAGGCCTGCTGGCCGCGCGGGACATGCCGCTGACCGACTTCATTGCCGAGCTGGCGCGCCACCGCAGGGGCCGCCTGGCCTGCGATCCCGCGCTCGCCTCGCTGCGCGTCTCGGGCATGTATCCGCTGGACGATACCGACCGTGTGCTCGACATGCTGGTGCGCACCAAGCCCATCGAGCTCACCGGCTTTGGCCGCTACTGGCTGACCGTGCGTGCCCGGCAGAGCAGGACATGAGCCAAGACAGGCTGGATGGTTGGTGTTGCGAATTGTTGCAATTTGATCGATGCCTGGACCCGTTGGCATGAGGTGTTTTCTTTTCTCGCGTGGCAAGTCCTGAAGAAGCCACTTTTCAGGGAAGAGATATTTCATGGTCCAACGACTTGCTCACACTGCGGCACCGGCCTTCCGGCGCCATTCGCTGGCACTGGCTGCCAGCACCACGCTGGCGCTGTGCGCCGTCAGCGCAGCCCTTGCGCCGCAAACCGCGCAGGCCCAGGCCCAGTCACCCTCCGAAGTGCGCAGCTACGCCATACCGGCAGGCCCGCTGGAAGGCGCGCTGGCCCGCTTCGCCCAGGAAAGCCGCGTCATGCTGTCGTACACGGCGGTCGACATCGCGGGCAGGCGCAGCGCGGGCCTGAGTGGAAACCATGCAGCGCCTGCGGCCCTGGATGCGCTGCTGGCCGGCACGGGGCTGGCCGCCCATGCGCAGCCCAATGGCGGCTATGCGCTGCGCCCCTTGCCCGAGGTGCGCACATCGCGCGGCCAGGCCGCCGCTGGGGCAGAGGCGGGCCTGCCGGCCGTCATGGTGACCGACACGCGCATCCGTGACGGTGTCACCGAAGGCTCGGACTCCTACACCAGCGGCACGGTCACGCTGGGCAAGACCGCGCAGGCGCTCAAGGACATTCCGCAATCGGTCAGCGTGCTCACGCGCCAGCGCATGGATGACCAGGGCATGACCAACCTGCCCGACGCCATCCACAACGCCACCGGCATGGTGGCCGTGCAGGGCGTGGGCGCGGGCCTGGCCATCAATTCGCGCGGCTTTGCGGTGGACTCGCTGCAGTACGACGGCCTGCCGTTCACGCGCAATACCTACAGCCTTGGCAACTGGGAGCAGGAGTCGCTGGTTTTCTATGACCGCGTGGAGATCCTGCGCGGCGCGGCCGGCCTGCTGCAGGGTGCGGGCAGCCCCGGCGGCGCGATCAACCTGGTGCGCAAGCGCCCGGGCCGCGAGCGCTCCGTGGTCTTCACGGGCAAGCTCGGCTCCCATGACCACTACGGCCTGCAGATGGATGCCAGCACGCCGCTCAATGCCGAAGGCACGCTGCGCGGCCGCGTGGTGCTGGACGGGGACTACAGCCACGGGTTCACCGAATACACGCGCGACCGCGTGCGCAACATCTACGCGGCGCTGGACTACGACATCAGCGCCAGCACCACGGTGGGCCTGGCCGTGGGGCAGCGCCACAGCCGCTCGCGCCCCATGATCGTGGGCCTGCCGCGCTTTGCCGACGGCAGCGACATCGGCCTGCCGCGCTCCACCTACACAGGCGCCATGTGGAACCGCGCAGGCAATGACCAGAACATGCTGTTCGCCGACCTGGAACACCGCTTCAATGCGGACTGGCGCTTCAAGATGGTGGGCATGGCCATGAACGAGAAGAACACCAACGTGCACCAGCGCGCCGTGGGCCCCATCAAGCCCGATGGCAGTGGCATGAGCTACGGCGATTTCGGCGTGGACTTCAACAACCAGCAGCGTGGCCTGGACATGTCGCTGTCGGGCCGCTTCAAGGCGCTGGGCATGGAGCAGGAAGTGCTGCTGGGCGCCAACTACGCTGGCTACACCACCAGCGACCGCTTCGTGCGCGCCTGGACCGCGGGCGGCAACATCTTCGATATAGACCACAACCGCCCCTGGCAGGACATGGAAAGCATCGCCGCGCGTGGCGCGGATGTGCGCAGCAATTACGACATCACGCAAAAGGGCCTGTACGGCACCTGGCGTGTCAGGCCCACGCAGGCGCTCACGCTGATCGCCGGAGGGCGCCTGGGCTGGTATGACTTCGCCTACCGCGCGCAATCGGGCGATTCTTCCACCAGCAAGACCACGGGGCGTTTCATCCCCTACGCGGGTGCCGTCTATGCGCTCAACGACAACTGGTCGCTGTACAGCAGCTACTCCACCGTCTTCGAGCCGCAGACCGCGCGCACCGTGCAGGGCGACCTCATCAAGCCGGTGCAGGGCCGCAACTACGAGGCCGGCATCAAGGGCGAGATGGCCGACGGCCGCCTGAACATGGCATTGGCCGTGTTCCGCTACGAGCACAAAAACCGCGCCGTCAACGACTACGACAGCGGCTTTGCATGTGATGACTGGTACTGCTCGCGCTCCTCCGGCAAGGTGCGCAGCCAGGGCCTGGAGGCCGAGATCTCCGGCAAGGTGGCCACAGGCCTGGAACTGGCGGCGGGCTACACCTACAACACCACGCGCTACCTGTCCGACCCCGACTACCAGGGTCAGATCTTCAACACCTGGACGCCCCGGCACATGCTGCGCCTGTGGGGCAGCTACCGCCTGCCGGGCGAGCTGGGCCGCTGGACGGTGGGCGCGGGCGTGAATGCGCAGACCGACACCCTCAGCTCCGACCGAGCCTTCCGCCTGGCAGGCTTTGCGCTGTGGAATGCACGCGTGGCCTACCAGGTCTCGCCCGAGCTGAGCGTGGCGCTCAACGTCAGCAACCTGCTGGACAAGCGCTACTACGTGCCTTCTTACAACACGGTGTCGGGCAACAACTACTACGGTGCGCCCAGGTCGCTGTTGCTGACGCTGCGCTACGCGCCGCGGATCTAGCGCGTGTTATGCGGCAGCGGCCGCCGCAACGCCGAACTCCTCGCTGTCCGCCTGGGCACCGTCGTCGAAGACCAGGCGGCGCTCGGGCCAGCGCATGGCGGCAAGCTTGAAGCGCTGCTGCGGGTCCTCGCCCGCCAGGCGGGCGTTCCAGCGGCCACCGACCGAGTAGTCCACGCAGAACACATTGCCGCGCCGGCCATGCCAGGACAGCGGACCGGTCTGGCCGAACAGGTTCTCGGCCTGGGCGCCATGGAAGGACGGGCCGCCCCGGTTCAGGCGCCGCCAGTAGTGGCCCACGACCACGGCCTGGGCATCCTCATATTCGTTCCACCAGGCCACGCGCTCGACGAAGCGCCACTTGCCGCCCGCGTAGAAGGGATTGCGGCATTCGCGCTCCACGCCCGAGGTCAGCACCTTCAGCGGATTGACCATGGCCTTGGCCAGTTCGCTCTCGCTGTGCGCGGGCAGGAAGGGCGGCAGCCAGTTGCGGTCTTCCAGGTCATGCGGCCATTGCTGGCGTTCGGCACGCATGCGCTCGGCCACCTTGTTGACCTGGGCCTGCTGGGCGGCCAGGGCCTCGTAGTGGTCATAGGCGCTGCGTGCGCTGCCCAGCGGCAGCTCGCGCGCCATGGCGATCTGCTGCGGGCGCCAGGCCGCATGGACCACGCGCAGGTCCTCGCGCTCCATGGCGATCGGCAGGCGTTCCAGCAGGGCCAGGGTGTCAGGGATATCGCACAGCGGCATGCGCGCGAACGGCGCGTACTTGGGCGTATCGGAGGCCACGCGGCTGTCGAAGAACCAGCCGGAGCCGTCCTTGGCATCCTCGCGCAGCAGGTTGATTTCATGGTTGCCGAGCACGGCCAGCGCATGGCCCGACTCCAGCATGGGCACGACGCGGGCGAGCACGCCCGGGCTGTCGGGCCCCCGGTCGCAGAAGTCGCCGACGAAGACCAGGCGCCGACCCTGGGGATGGCGGCCCAGCGCGTCGTAGCCCAGGTGCCCCAGCAGCTGGTCCAGCGCCTCGGACTCTCCATGGATGTCGCCGACGATGTCGAGCGGACCGGGGGGCAAGGGCTGGACGAGGCTCATGGCGAAGAGGCGCGAAAGACGGCGAAGGCGTGGAAAAACGACATTATTTGCACAGACCCGCCGCGCCCGCCAGCCCCGTGTGCGACAGGGGTATGTCAGCGTCGTTGCAGGCGCACAAAGCTGTAGGGCAGCCCGTTGGCGGCCACATGGCGGCTGCGTGACGCTTCCTGCCACTCGGGGCCGAGCGTGGGGGCGAAGGCATCGCCTTCGTAGTCACGCTCTATCTCGGTCACCTCGATGCTGTCGGCCAGCGGCAGGGCCTGGGCGTAGATCTGGGCACCGCCCATGACCCAGACGTCGGCCGATGCCTGGCGGCCCAGTTCCATGGCCTGCTCCAGGCTGGTGGCATGCAGCACGCCGGGGGCGGCCGGCTCGGGCGCCCAGTCCTCCTGGCGCGTGACGACGATGTTGGTGCGCCCGGGCAGCGGCCTGAAGCGGGCCGGCAGCGAGTCCCAGGTCTTGCGGCCCATGACCACGGCCGAACCCTGGGTCAATTGCTTGAAGTGCGCCAGGTCCTCGGGCAGGTGCCAGGGCATGGCATTGTCCTTGCCGATGACGCCGTTGGCGGCGCGTGCGTAGATGAGATGGATGGCCATCGGGAGGGTCTTTCTGCAGCCTCAGACGGCCACGGGGGCCTTGATGGGCTCGTGGTGCTGGTAGCCGACGACCTCGAAGTCCTCGTACTCGTAGCCGAAGATGGAGTCGGGCCGGCGCTTGATCTGCAGCGTCGGGTAGGCGAAGGGCTGGCGCGCCAGCTGGGTCTCGACCTGGGCGAAGTGGTTGTTGTAGATGTGGCAGTCGCCGCCGGTCCAGACGAAGTCGCCCACCTGCAGGTCGCATTGCTGGGCCAGCATGTGGGTCAGCAGCGCGTAGCTGGCGATGTTGAAGGGAACACCCAGGAAGATGTCCGCGCTGCGCTGGTACAGCTGGCAACTGAGCTTGCCGTCGGCCACATAGAACTGGAAGAAGGCGTGGCAGGGCATGAGCGCCATCTGCGGCAGGTCGGCCACGTTCCAGGCGCTGACGATGATGCGGCGGCTGTCCGGGTTGCTCTTGAGCTGCTTGACCACTTCGGCGATCTGGTCGATGTGGCCGCCGTCCGGCGTGGGCCAGTTGCGCCATTGCACGCCGTAGACCGGACCCAGGTCGCCGTCCTCGCGTGCCCATTCGTTCCAGATGGTGCAGCCGCGCTCCTGCAGCCAGCGCACGTTGCTGTCGCCGCGCAGGAACCACAGCAGTTCCAGGATGATGGATTTAAGGTGCACCTTCTTGGTGGTGACCAGCGGAAAGCCTTCGGACAGATCGAAGCGCATCTGGTGCCCGAACACGCTGCGCGTACCCGTTCCGGTACGGTCGGTCTTGGACACGCCATGTTCGTAGACATGGCGCATGAAATCTTCGTACTGTGAGCGGGCAGGGCGGGGCGCGGCAGTCATGTTCATGGCGGGGATTATCCCTTGATGAATACGGCGCCTTGTCCGACGGCATCCATGCCCCTCGAAACAAGGTTTGCAACCCCGGGTGCGAAAATGGCTGCCGACGGGCGCCGGAGTCTTGCCTGGGCTTTCACACCGGCGCCATGGTTTTTTCGCATCCGCTTTGACAAGGAGCTTGCGCATGTCTTCCATGCTCTCCCCCTGGCAGGCCGGAATCGCACTGGGTGCCGCCATGCTGGCGCTGACAGCCTGTGATCCGCGCTCTCCCACCGTTCCCACTCCCAAGGCCGTGCAGTCCGTGGCACTCGATGTGGCCGCGCCCGCGCCCGCATTGACGCTGAACTTTCCCGAGCGCACCCGCCTGCCGTCCACGGCCAAGGCTGGCGAGCCCGGCCTGGACAGCCTGGCCGAGTACCTGGGCAAGTACCCCTATGACGGCACCAACTATCTGGAGCAAGGCGTGCTGGCCGAGCGGCTCAAGGCGCTGCTGGGCACCAGCTACCCGACCCTGCTGAGCAATATGCGCACCGTGGGCCCGCTGACCAAGGAAGGCGATGTCTGGAGCATCGTCGGCCTGCGCCCGCACCAGGGCGGCGAGGAGATGGGCGCCATCGTGATCGATCCCGCGCGCAACGCACTGCGCGTGTGGCTGCTGACCGATGGCAAGCAGACCGACTTCTCCGACGCGGCCGGTGCCGACATCGCCTGGCCCAGCCAGGTGCAGAAGTCCTTTGCTGTGGTCGAGAGCAACAAGCCCGCTTCCTGATCTGCACCTGGCCGCACCTGGCCGAGTTTGGCCGCACCTGACCGCGTTTGGATGCAAGAAGGGGCAGCGCCGCCACGCGGCCCTGCCCCTTCTTGATAAGCCGGCGCTGCCCGATCAGGCGCGCGCCAGGATGCAGCCGGGATTCATCAGGCCTTGAGGATCCAATGCCTGCTTGATGGCGCGCATCATGCCCAGGGCCACGGGCGACTGGTACTTTTCCAGCTTGTCCACCTTGAGCGCGCCCACGCCGTGCTCGGCAGAGAACGAGCCGCCGAATTCGGCCACGGCTTCATAGACGAGGTGGTTGACCAGGTGCTCTCGCTCGTTGAGGAAGGCCTTGGCGTCGCCGCCCTCTGGCGCCTGCACGTTGTAGTGCAGGTTGCCGTCGCCCAGGTGGCCGAAGTTGACCAGGCGCACACCCGGGATCTCGCGCTGCAGCACGGCATCGGTGTGCTCGACGAAGGCGGGAATGCGCGATGCCGCAATGGAGATGTCGTGCTTGATGTTCAGGCCTTCCTCGGCCTGGGCCAGTGGAATGCTTTCGCGGATGTGCCACAGCTCATGGGCCTGCGACAGGCTTTCGGCCACCACGGCGTCAAGCACGCAGCCGTCCTCGAAGGCCAGCTCCAGCAGGGCCTCGAAACGCTCGCGCGCATGCTGCTCGGACTCGCTGTCCGAGTTCTCGACCAGCACGTAATAGGGCGGCGCGCCGTCCAGGCCCGCAAAGGGCACGCGCAGCTGGGGCATGTGCTTGATCACCAGGGACAGCGCGAACTGGCCCATGACCTCGAAGCCCGTCAGCCCCGCGCCCAGATGCCTGTGCGCCATGCCCAGCAGGCGCACGGCCGCTTCCATGGACGGCACGGCGGCAAAGGCCGTGAGCTGGGCCGCAGGCTGCGGGAACAGCTTCATGGTGGCGGCGGTGATGATGCCCAGCGTGCCTTCGCTGCCGATGAACAGGTCGCGCAGGTCGTAGCCGGTGTTGTCCTTGCGCAGGCCCTTGAGGCCGTCCCAGACCTCGCCCTGCGGCGTGACCACTTCCAGGCCCAGGCACAGCTCGCGCGTGTTGCCGTAGCGCACCACCTGGGTGCCGCCGGCGTTCGTGCCCAGGTTGCCGCCAATGGTGCAGCTGCCTTCGGCGGCCAGCGACAGCGGGAACAGCAGGCCCTCTTTCTCGGCAAGCTCCTGCAGGCTTTGCAGGATGCAGCCGGCCTCGACGGTAAAGCTCAGGTTGTCGCGATCGATGTGGCGCACGGCATTCAGGCGCGTGAGGCTGAGCACGACCTGCGTGCCGCTGTCGTCCGGCGTGGACCCCACCGACAGGCCGGTGTTGCCGCCCTGGGGAATGATGCTGGTGCCTGCGGTCGCGCATTCGCGCACCACGGCAGCCACCTCGGCCGTGCTGGCCGGGCGCACCACGGCCAGGGACTTGCCGCGCACGCGGCGGCGCCAGTCCTGTTCATAGGCGACGAGGTCGCCCTCGGTGAGGACATGGGCTTCGCCGACGATCTGGCGCAGGCGTTCAAGCAGTGCAGTCATGTTGCAACTTCTTTCAAAGACGTGAAGGCATGAAAACGGGGACTCAGCCGCCGGCCGCCTGGGCCGCGCGGCGCGCGCTGCGCTGGCGCCAGCGCACATGCAGGGCGCAGGCGGTGAACAGCATCAGGCACAGGAAAACTTCGAGCAGCGCCAGCCAGCGGCCGGGCGCCGCGTCGCTCCAGGCGCGCACCACGCCCTCGGTGAAATAGATCCACACCAGCAGGCTGACCCAGCGGTAGGTATACATGCGGTGCTTGAGCAGGCCGATCAGCGGAATCGCCAGCGGAAGGGCCTTGAGCACCAGCCAGGAGCCCCCTGGCCGCATGGGCGCCAGCCACAGTTCCCAGGCCAGGCTCAGCACGATCAGGCCCATGAGGCTGGAGACCGCCAGCCAGCGGGTGGCGGCGACATCGGCGCCGGGGCGAGAAATGGAATCAGTCATCGGGGTGGCATCATATCGGCCATGGTCTTGTCCTTTGAACATGTGATTGCTTGGATGGTCACGCGCGTTCCCGTTTCAGGCACGCGCGTTGCAGCGGAGATATGGCGATGAGCGGCGGCCCCGGGCAGGAGCCTGCCGGTGGCCTGGAGGACGGTGCCGTTGCACTGCCCGCGCCCGAACAGGAGCGCAGCCTTTCGCTGATGGAGCGGCCCGAGCCTGTGGTGCCCCCATCCTGGCGCGAGCGCCTGCGCTGCTTTCCCTGGCGCAATACCGCGCACACGCTGCGCGAACGCTTTCGCGAGGACCGGCTGGGCGTCACCGCCAGCAGCCTGACCTTCACCACGGTGCTGGCCCTGGTGCCGTTCTTCACGGTGGCGCTGGCGCTGTTCACGGCGTTTCCCATCTTCTCGCGCGTGCAGATCGTGCTGGAGCGCTGGCTGATCGACAGCCTGATTCCGGAGACCATTGCGCGCCAGGTGCTGGGTTATCTGACGCAGTTCGCCTCCAAGGCCAGCCAGCTGGGCATGGCCGGTTTTTCCATTCTGGTGATCACGGCGGTCGCGCTGATCCTCACCATAGACCGCACGCTCAACAACATCTGGCGCGTGCGCCAGCTGCGGCCGCTGGGCCAGCGCGTGCTGATCTACTGGGCCGCGATCACGCTGGGCCCGCTGGTGCTGGGCCTGAGCCTGGTGCTGTCGTCCTATGTGATGTCGGCCTCGCGCGGGCTGGTCAATGCGCTGCCCGAAGGGTTGCGCTTCATCTTCGATTCCATCGAGTACCTGGCGCTGGCCGCTGGCATGGCGGGCCTGTACCACTATGTGCCCAACACGGCGGTGCGCTGGCGCCATGCCTGGGTGGGCGGCCTGTTCGTGGCCACCTGCATGGAGCTGGCGAAGAAGGCGCTGGGCCTGTACCTGGCCTCGGTGCCTACCTATTCGGTCATCTACGGCACCTTTGCCACCTTGCCGATCCTGCTGATCTGGATCTACATGGCCTGGATCATCGTGCTGCTGGGCGCCGTGGTCACCGCGTATCTGCCCATCGTCATGGCCGGCGTGCAGCGCATGCCCGGACAGCAGGGCTGGCAGTTCGAGATGGCCGTGGAAATCCTGCAGTACCTGGAGCAGGAGCGCGAGTCGCCCGCCAAGGGCCTGTATGCCAGCGATCTGGCACGCCGCCTGCATGTGGACTGGCAGCAGATCGATCCGGTGCTGCAGGCGCTGTCCGTGCTCGACTGGGTGGGAACGGTGCAGGCGCCAGGCGTTGCGGCGGGCAGCGAGGGCACCGAGCCCCGCTACATGCTGCTGGTGGACCCGCAACACACGCCCTTGGCCCCCCTGGTCGAACGCCTGCTGCTGGCTCCTTCCGCGGCCGTGCAGCCGCTGTGGGAGCGCACGGGCCTGGCGGGCATGACGCTGGCCAGCCTGCTGGAGAGCCGGCCCCGGCCGTAGTGCCCGGCGCGGCGCTTTAGAGCGCAATGCGTCCGGTGAGGATGTCGCGCCACATCACCCAGTCGCCGCGAAAGCTGTACAGCGGGCGCTTGAAGCTGGCGGGCCGGTTTTTCTCGAAGCCGAAGTGCCCTATCCAGGCAAAGCCGTAGCCGAACAGCAGGCCGCCGAGCAGGAACCAGAAATTGCCGGTCAGGAACAGCGCGAACAGGCACAGCAGCGCCAGCGTGGAGCCGACGAAGTGCAGGCGCCGGCAGGTACGGTTGCTGTGTTCCTGAAGGTAGAACGGATAGAACTCGGCAAAGCTCTTGAACTGGCGCGGGTCCACGGCAGCCTGTGCGGCGCCGGGCAGGGGAGCGGAAGCGTGTGACATGGCAGGCCTTCGCGTGCATGGGGTGGCTTCAACTTATACGCCGCTGCCTGGCCTTTCACCATCGGAGGAACCCGCGCGCCCGGGTTCGCAAAAGCTGCCCCGAGAGAGACAAAAGCTGCCGCATTCCGCCCCGCGCGTCGCCACGGTGTCGCCCTCTGGCGGCATGCAGGCGCATGATGTCTGCCGGGCCGGCGCCGACCGGCATGGAGTTTTTTTCGATGCCTTCCTCGTGCATGACCGACATCCCCGCATCCTTGAACGAAATCCGCATTCCCACGCCGCAGGGCAGCATCTACGTCAGGCGCTGGCAGGCGCCGGCGGCCGGCGAAGGCGAACAAGGCCCGGCGCGCGCGCCCATCGTGCTGCTGCACGACTCGCTGGGCTCGGTGGCGCTGTGGCGCGATTTCCCGCAGCAATTGGCCGAGGCCACGCGCCGCGATGTGCTGGCCTATGACCGGCTGGGCTTTGGCCAGTCCGATCCCTATCCGGGCACGCTGGGGCCGGGCTTTGTGGCCCGGGAGGCAGAGACCGTGTTCCCGGCCGTGCACCAGGGGCTGGGCCTTGAGGATTTCATTGTGCTGGGCCACAGCGTGGGCGGCGGCATGGCCGCCATGGTGGCGGCCCGATATGGCGCGCAGTGCAAGGCGGTGATCACGGAGTCCGCCCAGGCCTTTGTGGAAGATCGCACCTTGCAGGGCATTCGCGCGGCCCAACAGGATTTCGCCCGGCCCGGCCAGCTGGCGCGCCTGGAGAAATACCACGGCGACAAGGCCGCCTGGGTGCTGTCTGCCTGGGTCGATACCTGGCTGTCCCCGCCTTTTGCCGACTACCGGCTGGACGAGGCGCTGGAGCGCGTGTGCTGCCCGGTGCTGGCCATCCATGGAGAGCTCGACGAGTTCGGCTCCCTGGTCCACCCCGAGCGCATCCGCGACCGCGCCAGCGGCCCGGTGGAAGTGGAGATCGTGGCCGGCGGCGGCCACGTCCCCCACCGCGAGCAGCCCGAGCGCATTGCCCAGCGCATCGCCCGCTTCCTGGCACGGGTCTGATCCCGGGTGGGCTTCATGGGCCCTCCTGGGCGGACGCCGAGAGTTCCGGCGGAAACAGCGTCTTCTTGATCACGGCGTGCACGCCCCAGTTGCCGTCGACCACCTGCGTCACGGCGAAGTCCACGGCCACGGAGATCAGCGATACGGCCTCGTCCTCGTCCAGCCCGTGGGCCAGCATCAGATAGCGCCTTGCCTTGTGGAAGGCGTCACGCATGGCGCCTTCCAGCGATGACTTGCGATAGACCTGGGACTGCGCCTGGCTGCCCAGTTCGGCCAGGTGGTCGGTGAAGCTGAAGCCCTGTATCACCCATTCGGAGCCGGTCTCCAGGAAAGGGTGGTCCAGCTCTGCAAGGAAGCGGTTGTCCAGCGCGGCGCGCTTGTGCACCCGCAGCTCGAAGCTGCCGGTCAGCGAACATTCGATGGCCGTGCCACACAGTTCCGAGTCGCCTTGGGATGCATGCGGGTCTCCCACCGAAAACAGCGCGCCTGGCACCGATACGGGCAGGAAGAGCGTCGCGCCCTTGCCGGCACGCCAGTTGTCCAGGTTGCCGCCGAAGTAGCTCGGCGGTATGGAGTCGATCAGGCCGGCCTCTCGCGGTGCCACGGCCAGCATGCCGAAATGCGGACGCAGCGGCACGCGTGCCTTGTCCAGCACACCAAAGCGCCGTGTGATGCTGGCGGGGTCCACGGGCACGCCCGGGTAGTCGATGGTCGGATGGACCACGCCGAAGGGGTCGGTCTGCGGCGTCCAGCGGTAGTTGTAGACAGCGCGGGCCGTGGGCTCCTCGGGCAGTGCGTGGTCGATTTCGTAGATGGTGACCACTTCGCGCTGGCGGGGCTCCGTGATCTGGTCGCGGTAGTGAAAGCCCCACCAGGCGGCGGCGTTGCTGCCGAAGACACGGCCGTGGTGAGCGGGGCTGCAGCTGGGGCGTGGCTGCACATCGAGGATGCGTATCTCCAGCAGGTCGCCGGGTTCGGCCTCATGCACATAGATGGGGCCGGTGCAGATGTGCACGCCGAAGCCCTCGCCCGCGCCGCGGCCGTAGATCGAGGCGTCCATCGGGCCCGCGCCGCGCCGGTCCACGGCCTTCTGGGCCGCGGTCCAGTGGAACACGCTTTCGGCGCCCGGATCGCCTTCGATCATGCGTTCCCAGTCGTCCGAGGCATGCTGGGTCAGCGTCTCCATGGTCACTACGTCACCCGAGCGCACCGAAAGCACGGGCTTGAGTGAACGGCTCAGGTAGCCCCAGTGCACGGTCTTGTCGGAGACCGGAAGGTAGTAATGCTGGGGCGACGCACCGCCATTGTCTGCGTGCGCCGAGCGCTTGGGCACAAGGGCCAGCGCCTGGGCGTAGCGTGCATGGTCGCGCAGCAGGGCCTGGAACGGGCTGTGTGCCAGGCGCGCTGCGGCCGGTTCTGCACCCTGTGCAGCGCTCTCGGCGGGCGAGGGGCGTCCGCGCTGGCCGGGCGGCGCATCCTGCACGCGCGCCGGACTGGTGCGATAGGCCTTGGGGGACAGACCATAGCGGGCCGTGAAGGCGCGGCTGAAGTTGGCGGCATCGCCAAAGCCCCAGCGAAAGCACAGCTCGGCAATGGAGAAATGCTGCAGCGAGCGGTTGCTCAGGTCCATGCGGCAGCGCTCCAGCCGGCGTTCGCGCAGGTAGGTGCTGAAGCTGGTGGCCGCTCCCTTGAACAGCTTTTGCAGATAGCGCGTGGACAGCCCCTCGGCGTCGGCGATGGCATCGATGGACAGTTCGGCATCGCCCAGCCGGGTTTCGATGGCGCGGCAGATGCGGCGCAGATGGCCAAGCTGCACGGCGCTGGGCGGCTCGGTCGCCTCGGCCTGCTCCTGCTCGGGATTGCCGGCGCGCGGTGTCAGGCAGGTGACCAGCATGTCGGTGAGCGTGGCCTCCACCGACAGCAGATCGTCCTGTGCCAGTGTGTCGATCTGCTCTGCCAGTGAGGCCGCCATTGCCATGCACATGGCCCCCACGCCGCCTGTCCCGCCGATGTGCCTGGCCTCGGGCGGGCACGAGCGCAGCAGGCGCAACAGAAAGCTCGAGGACTCCAGCCGCGCCAGCAGCAGGCGGCCGTCGCCGGGCAACTGCAGCTGCCAGTCCCGGTCTGACTCCAGCAGCAGGGCCGAGCCGGCCTTGATCGGGAACGCGGCGTCCTCGATCACCGCATCGGCGCTGCCTTGCAGCAAGGCGCACAGCAGCAGGCCCGGGCCGCGCAGCCGCTTGGCCACGGCCCGCAGCGTCAGGGGCGAGGTGGCCAGCGTGATGAACACCGATCCCAGTGGCGAGCTGCGCAGCGCCAGGTGGGTGGCCGGTGGCGTGGGCGCTTCGCCATGGATGTCTGCCCTGGACAGCGCCTCATTGAGCGCAGCCTGCCGCAAGGCATCGGGAAATGCGTGGGTGGAAAAGCGTCTTGGATCGTCGTGCATCAGGGGCGAACTATGAACGCCCGCGTACTGCCTGTCCAAGCCCGGCGCACTGGATGGCAGCCGCGACAAGTTTTTGTGCGCGCAGGAACAACCGGCCTGGACATGCTCGCCTGGACACTGGCGCTGCCGGCACCGATCCACAACAGCAGGAGTATTTTCGATGACCATCCCCCACCAGGAACATATCTGCGGCCCGGGCTGCCAGCACGGTGCTTCGCCAGCCGACGAGAAGCTGATCCGCGAGGAATTCCAGGTTGCACGCCGTTCCTTCCTGCGCGACGCCATGGTGGTCGGTGGCGGCGCGGTCTCGGCCGGCGCCATCAGCGGCGCGATGGCACCGTCCCGGGCCTTTGCCCAGGGCGCGCCTGGCGCCCGGGCCGGCCAGGGCATGGCCAGCCACTACTACATTCCCGCCTCTGCCAGCACCGTGCTCTGGGGCTACTTCAGCAGATCGGCCAAGCCGGTGGTCGAAGTCGAATCGGGTGACTACGTGACCATGGAGACGCTGACCCACCACGCCAATGACGATGCCGAACGCATGGTCCGGGGCGACCCTGGCGCCGAGAGCGTGTTCCACTGGGACAGCCAGCGCAAGAACGTCGATCGCCGGGGCGCCGGTCCCATGGATGCCAAGAACGGCGCAGGTGGCGGCCAGGGCGTGCACATCTGCACGGGGCCGGTACGCATCAAGGGCGCACAGCCCGGCGATGTGCTGGAAGTGCGCATCATTGATGTGGTGCCACGCCCCTCGGGCAACCCGCAGTTCAAGGGCCGGACCTTCGGCAGCAATGCGGCGGCGAACTGGGGCTTTCACTATGGCGACACGCTCACCGAGCCCCGAAAGCGCGAGGTGGTCACCATCTACGAGGTGGATGCGACCGGCGAGCGCAACTGGGCCCGCGCCGTCTACAACTACCGCTGGACGCCACAGACCGACCCCTTCGGCGTGGTCCACCCGACCATCGACTATCCGGGCGTGCCCGTGGACCACCGCACGATCAGCAAGAACGAAAACGTGCTGCGCAATATCCGCGTTCCCGTGCGCCCGCACTTCGGCACCATCGGCGTGGCGCCGGCCGAGGTGGAGATGGCCAGCTCCATTCCGCCCAACCACACGGGCGGCAACATCGACAACTGGCGCATCGGCAAGGGGGCGACCATGTATTTCCCCGTGGCCGTGCCAGGGGCCAACTTCACCGTGGGCGATCCGCATGCCTCGCAGGGGGACTCCGAACTGTGCGGCACGGCCATCGAGTGCTCGCTGACCGGCACCTTCCAGCTGGTCCTGCACAAGAAGGCGGACCTGCCTGGAACGCCGCTGGCCGAACTGGCCTATCCGCTGCTCGAAACCCAGGACGAATGGCTGCTGCACGGCTTCAGCTACGCCAACTACCTGGCGGAGCTGGGGCCTGATGCGCAAAACCAGATCTTCAAGAAGTCTTCCGTGGACCTGGCGCTGCGCGACGCCTATCACAAGATGCGCCATTTCCTCATGACCACCCAGGGGCTGGGAGAGGACGAGGCCATCTCGCTGATGTCGATTGCCGTGGACTTCGGCATCACCCAGGTGGTGGATGGCAACTGGGGCGTGCACGCGCTCGTGAAAAAGAGCATCTTCCCCGCGCGCGGCGCGTGAGTGCGTCCGGGCCCTGCGGGCAGGACCCGGCCGGGCTCAGCGCGCCAGGAAATCCCGGATGGCGAACAGCGTCTGGTCGGGCGCCTCGGTCATCTGGTTGTGGCCGCTGGGCAGGTGCACGATGCTGACCTGGCGCTGCGCGCCCCGGGCCGCCTCGATCAGGCCCTTGGCGGCCTTGGGCGGCGTCATCTGGTCCTGCTCGCCCAGGGCGAACAGGACCGGGCATTGCAGCGCCGCCATGGCCGCCTCGCCGCCCGCGTAGCTGTCGCAGGCCTTGAAGCCGGTGTGCAGCAGGTTGGTGCGGTCATTGCTGGCCAGCACGCGCCGGCCCAGCGCCATGCCGGCGCCGAATACCCAGCTGCCTGCGCCGCTGGGTGGCGCCAGCGTGGCGCGCGAGAACACATTGACCATGCGGATGGCCTGCTCGGGCGTGCTGAGCGCGGAGTCCAGCAGGGCGGGCGAGACCTTCATCGGATAGGCCGTGCCCACCAGCGCCAGGTGGCTGACGCGCGCGCCCAGCCGGGCGGCCGCTTCCATGGCGATCAGGCTGCCCCAGCTGTGGCCTACCAGTGCGGCCTTCCCGATGCCTGCCGCATCCATGAGCTGGCCGATGAAATCCGCTGCTGCCTCCACGCTGGCGGGCGCGTCACCCGCGCTGCGGCAGTGGCCGGGCAGGTCTATGGCCAGCACGTTCCAGCCGTGGTTGGCCAGGTAGCGGCTTTGCAGGGCCCAGACGCTGTGGTCGCACAGCACGCCGTGGATGAGGATGGCCGTGGGCTGGGCGGGGTTGAAGGCCTTGCCGCCGGTATAGGCGTAGATGGCGTGGCCCTGAACATCGATCTTCATTGTTGGTGTCTCCCTTGTCGGCTCACGCTGCCTTTTCAGCGGCCTTGAGGGCGCGCTTGAGGTCATCGATCAGGTCGTCGGCATCCTCCAGTCCGATGGACAGGCGTATCGTGCCCTGGCCGATGCCGGCCTGAGCCAGTGCTTCGTCGCTCATGCGGAAATGCGTGGTGCTGGCCGGATGGATCACCAGGCTGCGGCAGTCGCCCACGTTGGCCAGGTGGCTGAAGACCTTGAGCGTCTCGATGAACTTGCGCCCCTGGTTGCGGTTGCCCTTGATGTCGAAACTGAACACCGAGCCCGCGCCGCGCGGCAGCAGCTTCTTTGCCAGTTGGTGCGAGGGATGGGTCTCCAGCAGCGGGTGGCCCACGCGGCCCACCAGCGGATGGCTGGCCAGGAATTGCACCACCTTCTCGGTATTGCGGATGTGGCGCTCCATGCGCAGTGGCAGCGTCTCTATGCCCTGCAGGATCAGCCAGGCCGTGTGCGGGCTCATGCAGGCGCCGAAGTCGCGCAGGCCTTCGCGCCGCGCGCGCAGCAGGAAGGCGCCGGTGCTGCTTTCCTCGCTGAACACCATGTTGTGGAAGCCGTCGTAGGGCTCGGTCAGCTCCGGGAAGCGCCCCGACTTTTCCCAGTCGAAGCTGCCGCCATCCACCACGATGCCGCCGACCACGGTGCCGTGGCCCGACAGGAACTTGGTGGCCGAGTGGTAGACGATGTCCGCGCCATGCTCCAGCGGCTTCATCAGCCAGGGCGAGGTCAGCGTGGAGTCCACCAGCAGCGGCACGCCGGCTTCATGGGCTATGGCGCTGATGGTGGGGATGTCCAGCACATCCAGGCCCGGGTTGCCCACCGTCTCGCCGAAGAACAGCTTGGTGTTGGGACGCACCGCGGCGCGCCAGCCGTCGATGTCGCCGGGCTTGACGAAGGTGGTCTCTATGCCGAAGCGCGCCAGCGTGTAGTGCAGCAGGTTCTGCGAGCCGCCGTACAGCGCCGTGCTGGCTACGATATGGCTGCCCGCGCCCATGAGCGTGGCCACCGACAGGTGCAGCGCTGCCTGCCCACTGGCCACGGCGATGGCGCCCACGCCGCCTTCCAGGGCCGAGACGCGCTGCTCCAGCACGGCGTTCGTGGGATTGGAGATGCGGCTGTAGACGTGCCCTGGGCGCTCCAGGTTGAACAGCGAGGCCGCATGGTCGCTGGACTCGAACACGAACGAGGTCGTGAGGTGGATGGGCGTCGCGCGCGCTCCGGTGGCGGGGTCGGGCTGTGCGCCCGCGTGCAGCGCCAGGGTGTCAAAGCCGGGGTCCGAGTAGCCGGGCATTCCTGTCTCCATGGTTGTCAAGGCAAGCGGGCATTGTGGGCTATATTTCCTGTCAGACACGGGCTTGCCGCAACCACGGCGACACAGACAAATTTGGAGATACGGCATGAAAGTAAGTGACATCCTGCGCGTCAAGGGCAACACCCTCTACACGGTGTCGCCGGACGAAAGCCTGGCCAGCGCGGTGCAGGTGATGTCGGAGCGCGATATCGGCTCCCTCGTGGTCATGGAGCATGGCGACGTGGTCGGCATGCTGACCTTCCGCGAAGTGATCCAGGGCTTCGTCAAGCACGGCGGGGTGGGCGAGACGCTGGTGCGCTCGGCCATGGACGACGCTCCCATGACCTGCACCATGGAAACCGACATGGACGAGGTGCGCCGCATGATGCTGGACCGCCACGCACGCTACATGCCGGTGATGGACAAGCGCATGCTCATGGGCGTGATCAGCCTGTACGACGTGGCCAAGGCCGTGGTGGACAGCCAGAACTTCGAGAACCGCATGCTCAAGGCCTACATCCGCGACTGGCCCGAGGGCGAGCGCCAGGGCGCAGACTGATCGTCGGGGCGATATCGACCTTTCGACCATTCGACCGTTTCACCTAGGGCAGCAAGGCCTCCGAACGCAAAATGCGGCGGAGGCCTTTGTCTTTGTGCGCAGGGCGCAAAGCAGACAGTCGCGTGAACAGCGAATGGATGGGCCGCAGGACCTGTCAGTGCACGCGGCGGCGTTTGGGCTTGAGCAAGGCGCTGGGCGGCACGTCATAGGCCTGTCTGAAGACACGGCTGAAGTGCGAGAAGCTGGTGAAGCCACAGGCCAGCGCCACATCGGTCACGCGCCGCGCATTGTCTGCCCGAAGCAGCAGGTGCGCCTGGGCCAGCCGTTCGTTCCAGAGCCAGCGGCTCGGGGTCAGTCCTTCGGTGGCAAACAGCCGCGCCAGGCTGCGCAGCGACATGCCCATGTCCTGGGCCACCTGCAAGGGCTTGAGCTCGGGGTCGTCGAGCCGGGCCCGCATGTACTGCTTGGCCTGGGCAAGCCTGTTGCGGGTTCTGAAATCGCCAGGGCTGGACGATGTCAGCAGCACATTCAGCAGCGAGGGGCGAAGGTCCTGCTCCTCGTCCTTGGGCTGAAGGCCTGGCGATGCCGGTGGAGTGCTGCCCGCAGGGTCGCTGTGATCCTGGCTTTGCGTTGAGTCGTAAGAGGCCTGCATTTCACGAACCTCCCGCAGTTTGCGGCTGGTGCCTGTGTGGTGATCCGCAGGCGGTTGAAAAAGGGTGGATTGCAATTTTAACTATGAATATTCGTAATCCGATAGCTATATTTGTTTTTGCTGGACGATGGCTGCCTGCGCAATGCACCGCCGCCGCAGGCACGGCGCTTGCGGGCTACCCGGGCATAATCGTCGGCCTATGAGCGGCAACACCTTCGGCACCCTATTCACTGTCACCAACTTCGGCGAATCGCATGGCCCGGCCATAGGCTGCGTCATCGACGGCTGTCCGCCCGGCATGGCGCTGAACGAAGCGGATATCCAGCAAGAACTGGATCGCCGCCGTCCCGGCACCAGCAAGTTCGTGACCCAGCGCAACGAGCCCGATGCGGTGGAAATCCTCTCGGGCGTCTACGAAGGCCGCACCACGGGCACGCCGATCGCGCTGCTGATCCGCAATACCGACCAGCGCAGCAAGGACTACTCCAACATTGCGCAGAGCTTTCGTCCCGGCCATGCCGACTACGCCTACTTCCAGAAATACGGCATCCGTGATCCGCGCGGCGGCGGCCGTTCCTCGGCACGGCTGACGGCCCCCACGGTGGCCGCTGGTGCCGTGGCCAGGAAGTGGCTCAAGGAAAAGTTCGGCACCGAGTTCCGCGCCTGCATGACCCAGGTGGGCGAGCTGTCGCTGCCCTTCGAGAGCTGGGAGCATGTGCGCAACAACCCCTTCTTTGCGCCGGTGGCCGATGTGTCCCAATACGAGGAATACATGGATGCGCTGCGCAAGTCGGGCGACTCCTGCGGCGCGGCGCTGCGCGTGCAGGCCAGCGGCATGCCGGTGGGCCTGGGCCAGCCGCTGTATGACCGCCTGGATGCCGACGTCGCCTACGCCATGATGGGCCTGAACGCGGTCAAGGCCGTGGAGATCGGTGCCGGTTTCGACAGCGTGGTCCAGCGCGGCACCACGCACGGTGACTCGCTGAGTCCCGAAGGCTTTCGCAGCAACAACGCCGGTGGCATCGTCGGCGGCATCAGCACGGGTCAGGATCTGGAAGTGCGCATAGGCATCAAGCCCACCAGTTCCATCATCACGCCGCGCGAATCCATCGACGTGCAGGGCCAGAGCACCGAGGTCATCACCAAGGGTCGCCACGACCCCTGCGTCGGCATCCGCGCAGCGCCCATCGCCGAGGCGCTGCTGGCCCTGGTGGTGATGGACCATGCGCTGCGCCACCGCGCACAGTGCGGTGACGTGGATTCGGGCCTGGCTCCCATCCCTGCCGCCGCACCCTGAAAGCACTGCCAGGCCACCAAAGAAAAAGCCGCCCAAGGGCGGCTTTCTTGCGTCCTGCCGGCCTGATCAGCCGGGATTGCGCACCTCATCCATGACGTTCTTGAAATCGTCCACATCCTCGAAGCTGCGGTAGACGCTGGCGTAGCGGATGTAGCCGACCTTGTCGAGCAGCTTGAGCTCGCGCATCACCATCTCGCCCAGGCGGCTGGAGAGCACTTCGCGCTCGCCCAGGTTGCGCAGTCGCTCCTCGATGCGCTCGATGGCGGCATCGATCTGCTCTGTGCTCACGGGGCGCTTGCGCAGCGCGATCTTGAACGAGCCCAGCAGCTTGGCGCGCTCGTACTCGATGCGCCGCCCGTCCTTCTTGACGATGGCGGGAAAGCTGACCTCGGGTCGCTCGTAGGTGGTGAAGCGCTTGTCGCAGCCGCCGCACTGGCGGCGGCGGCGGATGAAGCCCCCATCCTCGGCCTCACGGGTCTCCACGACCTGGGTGTCCGGATGGCTGCAGAACGGGCACTTCATGGCAGGCCTCTATGCGTGCAACTCAGGCGCCGTAGACCGGGAAGCGGGCCGTCAGCTCTGCCACCTGGGCGCGCACGCGGGCCAGGTTGGCTTCGTCGGCGGGGTTCTCCAGCACGTCGGCCAGCAGGTTGGCTGTCAGGCGGGCTTCCTCTTCCTTGAAGCCGCGCGTGGTCATGGCGGGCGTGCCCACGCGAATGCCGCTGGTCACCATCGGCTTTTCGGGATCGTTGGGGATGGAGTTCTTGTTGATCGTCATGTGGGCGGCACCCAGCGCGGCTTCGGCCGCCTTGCCGGTGATGCCCTTGGCGCGCAGGTCCACCAGCATGACGTGGCTTTCCGTGCGGCCGGAGACGATGCGCAGGCCGCGTGCCGTCAGCGTTTCCGCGACAACCTTGGCGTTCTTCACAACCTGCTCCTGGTAGGTCTTGAACTCGGGCGACAGCGCTTCCTTGAAGGCCACGGCCTTGCCGGCAATGACATGCATCAGCGGGCCGCCTTGCAGGCCGGGGAAGATGGCGCTGTTGATGGCCTTCTCGTGCTCGGCCTTCATCAGGATCACGCCGCCGCGCGGGCCGCGCAGGCTCTTGTGCGTGGTGGTGGTGACCACGTCGGCGTGGGGCACGGGGTTGGGGTACACGCCTGCGGCGATCAGACCGGCATAGTGGGCCATGTCCACCCAGAAGATGGCGCCGACTTCCCGGGCGATCTTGGCGAAGCGCTCGAAGTCGATGGCCAGGGCGTAGGCCGATGCGCCGGCCACGATGATGCGGGGCTTGTGCTCGCGCGCCAGCGCTTCCATCTTGTCGTAGTCGATGGCTTCTTCGGCATTCAGGCCGTAGGAGACCACGTTGAACCACTTGCCCGACATGTTCAGCGGCATGCCGTGCGTCAGGTGACCGCCTTCGGCCAGGCTCATGCCCATGATGGTGTCGCCGGGCTTGGCAAAGGCCATCAGCACGGCCTGGTTGGCCTGGGAGCCGGAGTTGGGCTGCACGTTGGCGGCTTCGGCGCCGAACAGCTTCTTGACGCGGTCGATGGCGAGCTGCTCGACCACATCGACGTTCTCGCAGCCGCCGTAGTAGCGCTTGCCCGGATAGCCTTCGGCGTACTTGTTGGTGAGCTGGGAGCCCTGGGCTTCCATGACGGCAGGCGAGCAATAGTTCTCGCTGGCGATCAGCTCGATATGTTCTTGTTGACGCAGGTTCTCGGCCTGGATGGCGGCAAAGACTTCGGCGTCGACCTTTTCGACGGTATTGGTGCGTTGAAACATGGCAGTCCTGTGAACTTGAAATTCCCTTGAGGCCAAGGGCTGCCCAGGCGAACGGCGGAACACTCCAGATCCCGCGTGCGCATGGAGGCTGGGCGGTACGCTCCCCGGTGGTTCACAGAAGGTGGTCCTTCTCGGGCCTTCTGCTGGTTTCCACGTCAGCGGCAGCGGTGCGTGAAGCGGCTGCGCCTATCGCCAGTTGCGTACCCCGCTAGTGTAGCTGAGCCGGTGGCGCCGAAGACCTGGCAGGGGCGTTGCAGAAGGCGTTTGCGTGGGCCACCTGCAGTTGGATCGGGCATGAAAAAAGCTGGCCTTGGCCAGCTGTGCACTCACTATGCCGGGAAGTCAGGCTACAGCGCCGGCTCCTGGGACTGAAGAGCCACCTGCTCGGAGCGGGCAGAGGTGTTGCTCGAGCTGACCGGCACGGCTGCAGGCGCAGCCGCTGCTGCCGGGCCCGAGGCCTCGGCCACGGGGGTGGCCGGCTTGGTGGAGGCGATCTGTACAGCCTGCCGGGGCTGATCGACCTTGGCGGTCATCAAAGGCACGGCACGCAGGCCGGCGGCCATGCGCAGGCGCTGGTGCTCGGCCAGCACCTTGGCGGCGTAGCCACCATCGGTGGGCAGGTTGGCCGCGCCCACGTAGTAGCGCAGGCCTCCTTCGATGGAGCCGGCGCGCTCGATGCATTCCTTGAGCACGCGCACGCCCACGCGCAGATTGCTGACCGGGTCGAAGGCAGCATTCTGGCCACCGAAGTTCTCATACTTGTCGGTATGCACCGTGGTCATCACCTGCATCAGGCCCTGCGCGCCGACAGCGCTTTGCGCAAACGGGTTGAAGCTGGATTCGATGGCCATGATGGCCAGGATCAGCGTCGGGTCCAGGCGGTTGACCTTGCCCAGGTCATAGGCCTCGCTGACCAGTGCCGCGATGGGCTCGGGCGCCACGCGGTACTTCTTGCTGAGCCAGAAGGCCACGGCTGCCTGCTCCTTGGGCAGGTTCTTGGGGTTGGTCGCCGTCGCCCGATCGCTGGCAGCGAGTTCGACGGGAACACCCAGCTCGGCCATCTGGCGAGCGGTCAGCCAGGAGCGCAGCTGGCTCTCTCCGGCATCGCGCAGGTCAGGGCGGGCGAACAAGGTGATGGCCATGAAGGCCACAGCAAGGCCCAGCAGGGCGAAGCTGTTGTGGATGATGGCAAGAAAACCGTTGGCCACATCGATGGCGAACGTTCGCGCGGCGGCGAAAAATTTTCCTGACGCTGGCATAGCTTTTTCCTTTCTAGGGGCACCAACCCGAAACGGCCTTCGCCGAAGCGAAGGCCGGTGAGGCTGACACCCTGGATTGGGTGCTGCGGATCCGGGAGGCTGGCGCTTGGTGCGCCATTGCGTTGTAGGCCTGCGGGATCTGCTCAGTCGTGAGGCAGCAGAAACAAAAAACGCTCTATTCGAGCGCTGGCGGATTCTAGGAGTTCACCAAATACACGGTCAACACTATGAAATCAACTTTTTAGATCAATGAATAATAATAAACCATGGATGCAAACACAGTTTTGAGGTCTTGAAGAGCGGGTGGCGTGCTACCGATGTACGCCGCTTCCGCCGTTTTCAGAGTGCGTCATGAAATTGCAATGAAATGCAAAAGCACTGGCAGGCCGACCCTGCGTCCTTCTATATTGGAGGCGACTGCTCCTGCAGTCGTCTCGCCAAGGTGGAAGACAGGTAAAAGTGGTGTTCGATAGTGCGGACACCGTGGTTCAAGTCTTCTTCCGCGGCCTTCCTGGAAGCAATCTCTTGCTTCCAAGCAGCAAGGACCATCCTCTCCTTGACTGCGGAAAACGGTCGGGACTTGTGCCCGCCGTAAAGCCCGGAAGCCGGTTCACGGCTTCCGGGCTTTGTCGTTCAAGGATGGCCGCAACGTCAAGAAATGTGCCGTGGTGCGGACCCAGCCCTTGCTGCCGCCCCAATTTCTGGTGCAATGCAGCCGTTGCCCTGTCCTGTGTCCCAGGATAGGGCTGTACTAGTTACCAGAGCCCCATGCAATCTCTCTTCAAGCACCGCTGGCTGCGCAGGCTGGCCATCGCCCTTGTGGCGTTCCTTTTGCTGTGGCTGCTGCTGTGGGCGCTGGTGCCCGTTGTGGCCAAGAGTCAACTGGAAAAGCAGGCATCGGCCAAGCTGGGCCGTCAGGTCCGTGTGGGTGCAGTGGAGTTCCGGCCCTGGTCGCTGGAGCTGACCCTGCGGGACCTGAGCATTGCCAGGAGCCAGGCGGAAGGCGCGGCGCCGGAGTCCGTGCCGTCTTCATCTGCGTCCCCCCAGCTTCAGATCGACCGCATCTATGTCAATGCCAGTATCCAGTCGCTGTTTCGGCTGGCGCCGGTGCTGGATGCCATCGAGGTCGATGCGCCGGTGCTGCGCCTGACCCAGCAGAGCATGGGGCATTTCGATGTGGACGATGTGCTGGCCAGGCTGGCCGAACCCGGCGACACGCCGCCCTCCAAACCAGTGGGCTTTGCGCTGTACAACATTGCGCTGCGCGACGGCCGCGTGGAATTGCAGGACGAGGTCCAGCAGCGCCAGCACATGCTCGAGCAGTTGCAGCTGCGCCTGCCCTTCATCAGCAACCTGGAGTCCAAGCGCGAGATCAAGGTGCTCCCGCACCTGTCCTTTGCGCTCAACGGCAGCCGGTTTGAATCCAGCGCCCAGAGCACGCCCTTCACCGAGCAGCGCCAGACCGCTGTCGATCTGAACTGGCAGGGCGTGGACCTGACGCCTTATTTGGGCTATGTGCCCGTCACCGCGCCTGTCAAGCCGCGTTCCGGTGTGCTGGATGCCAACCTGCACATCTCCTTTGAGCAGGCCGAGCAGGCCGTGGTCCGCATCACCGGGGAGGTCAGCCTGTCCGGCGCCGAGCTGCACGACCGCGACGGCGTCCCCCTGCTGCGCTTCGAGCGCCTGGCCGCCGTGCTCAAGAACGTGCAGCCGCTGCAATCGGTTGCGGAGCTGGAGTCCGTGCAGTGGAGCGCTCCCGAGATTTTTGCGGCCCGCGATGCGCAAGGCCGCATCAATTGGACGGCGATGGGGGGTGCTTCCTCCCCGGATGCCAGGCCGGCAGCGGAAAAGCCTGCCTCCGACGCGCCCCAGCCGTGGAAGGTCAGCCTGGACAGGCTGTCCGTTGCCAATGCCACGGTGCACTGGCGCGATGCCGCTCCCGACGCTGGAAAGTCGGGCGCTGCGCTGCAGGCGCGCGAGCTGTCGTTGCAGGTGCGCGATATCCGCTGGCCCCTGGAGCAACCGCTGCAGCTTGCTGCCAGCATGCAGATGCAGCCCGAATCGGCGGGGGAGGGGACGAAACCTGCCGAGTTGCAGCTGCGAGGCGCCTTGACCGACAAGCAGGGCCAACTGGCCATCTCCGCGCGGCAATTGCCGCTGCAACTGGCAGCACCTTACCTGTCTGCCCATCTCAAACCCGAGCTGACGGGCCTGTTGAGCACCGACGCCGGCCTGGGCTGGAACGGCTCCGCCATGGTGGTTCAGGTGGCCGGGCTGGGCGTGGAGCAGTTGAGCCTCAAGGACAAGGCCGCGCCCGTCGATATCGCGCACCTGCAGCTGGAGCAGGTGCAGGTCAATCTGGCCAGCCAGCAGGTCTCTGTTGGCCGCTTGGCACTGCAAAAGCCGCAGCTGGCCGTGTTGCGCGATGCCCAGGGCCGGTGGATGTACGAGCAATGGCTGCCGCCCGCCTCCTCGGCACCCGCATCGCAGGACGCCGGCAAGGACAAGTCCCGGCCCTGGGGCCTGAAGCTGCAGGCGGTGGAGGTCGATGGCGGCGCCATTGCGCTGCGTGACGAAGCGCCCGTGCGCAACGCGGATTCGGCGCGCACCGTGTCGCTGGACCTGGGTTCACTGCGCCTTCGCATGGGCGCCATCGAGCCGCTGGCCGCAAAATCCGCGCCCACGCCGCTGGAGCTGTCCGCCCAGGTCGGCTCGGGCCGGCGTGTCCAGGCGGGCTCGCTGAGCCTGCGGGGGGACCTGGGGCTGGCGCCGCTGTCGCTTCAGGGCAAGTTGCAGGCGCGCAGCCTGCCGCTGCATGCGCTGGAGCCCTACTTTGCCGACATGCTCAATGTGGAGTTGGTGCGTGCCGACGGCAATTTCCTCGGACAACTGCGCTTTGTCAGCCAACCGGCCGGCCCCGAGCTGGCGGTGCAGGGGGATGTCGAGCTCGTGGATCTGCGCATGCGCTCCGCGCTGGCCTCTCCCGTGCAAGCGGCGGGCGAGGCCGCAGGGCAGGGCGCGCCACGCACGGCGGCAGGCGCCGTGGCTGCCGTGCTCAGCGAGTCCACGGCCGACCGGGCCAAGGCCCAGTCGGTTGCCTTGGGACTCGGCCTGCGCGATGAACTCGTGGCCTGGAAGACGCTGGCCGTGCGCGGCCTTGACCTGCAGATGCAGCCCGCCCAGCCGCTGCGCCTGAGCGTGCGCGAGACGGCTCTCAGTGACTTCTTTGCGCGCGTCATCGTGCAGCGCAACGGGCGCATCAACCTGCAGGACATCGTCAAATCGGCGAAGTCCCAGCAGTCCCTGGAGCAGAACGCCACGCAGGCTGCGGATGGCACGGCGGCTTCCGCTGAACCGGCGCCGCCGCAGGCTGCCTCCGGGCCTGCGCCCGTCATCAAGATCGGGCCGATTGTGCTGACGGGCGGCAGGGTGCAGTTCTCCGACTACTTCATCCAGCCCAACTACTCGGCCGACCTCAGCGAGCTGGCGGGCCGCCTGAGCGCCTTCTCGTCCGAGCAGCCTGCCAGCCAGCAGGCGCCGCAACTGGCGGATGTGGAACTGCGCGGCCGCGCCCAGGGCACGGCTTCGCTGGAGATAACCGGCCAGGTCAATCCGCTGGCCAAGCCGCTGGCCCTGGACATACGTGCCCAGATGCGCGACCTGGAACTGCCCCCGCTGTCGCCGTACTCCATCAAGTACGCGGGCCACGGGATCGAGCGCGGCAAGCTCAGCATGGACGTCAACTACAAGATTGAGCCCGATGGCCAACTCACGGCGCGCAACAAGCTGGTACTGCATCAGCTCACTTTCGGCGAAGCCGTCGAAGGCGCGCCCGCCTCGCTGCCCGTGCGCCTGGCGGTGGCGCTGTTGGCTGACCGCAACGGAGTCATCGACCTGGACCTGCCGGTCAGCGGCTCGCTCAACGACCCGCAATTCAGGCTGGCGCCGGTCATCTTCAAGATCATTGGCAACCTGATCATGAAGGCCATCACCTCGCCTTTCTCGCTGCTGTCGGGCGCTTTTGGGGGCGGCAGCGAATCGGGCGTGGTGGCCTTTGCGCCGGGGCGTGCCCAGATCGACAGCAAGGCCCGCGAGAGCCTGGACAAGGTGGTTGCCTCCCTCAAGGATCGCCCGGCTCTCAAGCTCACCGTGATCGGCGAGGCGCGCGAGGCGCAGGACAAAGAGGCCTGGAAGCAGGCGGAGCTCGATCGCCTGCTGCTCGCCCAGAAACGCCGCCAGGTGCTGCGCGACGGCAAATCGGCAGAGTCCGTGACCGAGTTGCCCGCCTCCGAAGTACCGGCCTTGACCAAGGCGCTGTACAGTCGCGCCGACTTTGCCAAGCCGCGCAATGTCATCGGCATGGCCAAGGACCTGCCCACCGACCAGATGCGCAGTCTGCTGCTGGAGCAGATTGCCGTGCCCGACGACGCCATGCGCGAACTGGCGCTGGCCCGCGCCGTGGCCGTGCGCGACTACCTTGCCCAGCAGCAGTTGCCGCTTGAGCGCCTGTTTCTGGGGGCTCCAAAACTGGACTCCGACGACCAGGAATGGAGTCCGCGCGCCCAGCTCAGCCTGTCCACGCAGTAGCCCGGTTTTGGCTCCGCTTCAAATAACGGCGAGAATATGGTTTTCCCGGTCCGGCTAGCATGCCCGCATGCGGCCTGGCCGGCCGCGTCTGGCGGCCCGCGGCAGCCAGACATTCAACGATTGATTCATGTCTTCTCTTTCCCCCCGCAGCACCATGTCCGATGCACCTGAAGTGAGCCCTGCTTCTGCCAAGAATCCCGAACAACACCCCTTGGATGTGCTCACGGGCGGTGCCTTCTCCGCCGAAACCTCGGGTGATCGCGCCGCGCGCATCCGCGACTGGCTGGCAACCCAGCCTTCGGTCGAGCAATTGCAGGACGTCCTCAAGGAACTGAGCGCGCGCGACAAGGGCGCGGCCCGTGCCGTGCGTGAGCGCCTGGACGAGATCCGCCGCACCAAGGACCAGGAAAAGATCGCAGTGGAGTGGGCTGAAAAGGCCCAGGCGCTGCTGGTCGCATCGCCCTTCAATGCCGCCGACGCCATCGCCTGGCAGCGCGACGCCGCCAAGGCGGGTGCCCCGCTGTCGCGTGAACCTCTGTCGCAGCACAAGGCCCAGCTGGCCGAGCGTGTCAAGGCCATCGAAGAGCTGCAGCACCGCGTGCAGGTCCAGCGCGAAGTGGCCGTTTTGCTGGCCCAGCGCATCGAGGTCCTGTCCACCAAGCCCTGGCGCGATGCCCAGGCTGTGCTCGACAACCTGCGCGCCGACGTGGCCCGTTGGCAGGAGCAGGCCGGCGAACTGACTGGCGATGACAACTGGGCCAGCGTGGACGGACGTTTCCCGCCCCAGCTGGAAGCCGCCAGCGCACAGCTGATGCTGGTCTGGGATGCCTTCCAGTCTGCACTGGCGCTGACCGAAGCTGCCGCCGCCGACGAAGCCGCTCCGCTGCCCACCGTGCCCGTGTGGGCCGATGAGCTTCGCGTGGCGCGTGGCCTGCCTCCCGAGGCAGCGGCTGCCGAGCCGTCCAAGCCCGCTCCCGCTGCCCGCAGCGCAGCCCAGCCCAAGGCGAAGACATCGCCTGAGCAGGTGGCTGCCGCCAGCAGTGCACTGACCCAGGCGCTGGAGCAGCTCCAGGCCGAGACGGCTGCCGGCGAAAGCAAGGCCGGTTCCGCCGCCGTGCAGGCCGTGCGCGCCGCCATCAAGGCCCATGGCCGCCTGGTGGACGATGCACTGGTCACCAAGGTGCATGAGGCCCTTCTGGCAGCTGGCGAGTCCGAGGGCTGGCCGCGCCAGAACGCCGACAAGCTGCGCGAGGAACTGGTTGCCAAGGCGGAAGCCCTGCTGAACCGCCCTGAAGGCCAGGCGCTGGGTGGCCGCAAGATCCAGGAATCGCTGCGCAGCCTGCGCGAGCAATGGAAGCTGGCCGACCAGGGCAGCGCAGCCAACCACGCACTGTGGAAGAAGTTTGACGAAGCCTGCAACACGGCCCACAAGGTGGTCGAGTCCTGGCACGACAAGCTGCGCACCGAAACCACCCAGTCCAAGGCACAGCGCCTGGCGCTGATCGAAGAGATCAAGGCCTGGGCAGCACAGCAGTCCGCCAGCGAAGACCTCAAGGGCGCGGCGCGCGCACTGCGCCAGTTCGCTGAACGTTGGCGTGAAAGCGGCCACATCGGCGAGAAGCTGTTTGCCGAACTGCAACCCCAGTTCAAGCAGGCCATGGCCCTGGCCGAGGCCCCGTTGCATGCCGCGCAAAAGGCCAGCCTGCAGCGTCGCCACGCCATGATCGACGAAGCCACGGCGCTGGGCGCAGCGCCCAGCCTGCGCATCGACGCCGTCAAGGCCCTGCAGCAGCGCTGGCAGGCCGAGGCGCAGGCCGTGCCTCTGGACCGCAAGCACGAGCAAAAGCTCTGGGATGCCTTCCGCAAGCCACTGGACGAAGCCTTCAACCGCAAGGGCACCGAGCGGGGCCCCCGCGCCGCAGCCGTGGCGCTCAGCGACCATGATCGCCGCGTGCTGGAAGCGTCTCAGGCCGTGGAAGCTGCCAATACCTCGGGTGACGTGCAGCAAATCCGCGCTGCGGTGGAGGCCCTGGAGCAAGCGCTGCGTGGCCGTGCCGATGCTTCCGTGAATGCGGCCCAGCCAGCGCAGGAACCTGCCGCTGCTGCTGCTGCTAGTTCGGAAGAATCCGAAGCCAAGCCGGTGCCGGTGCGCCCCGTGGTTGCCGTGCGCGGCGACGATCGTCCTGGCATGAAGAAGGAAGAGGGCGGTGCACGTGCTGCCCGTCCTGGCGACCGCCGCGATGGTGGCCGTGGCCGGGATGGCCGAGACAGCCGCGACAGTGGCCGTTTCAGCCGCGAGCCGCGCGAAGAGCGGGGACCGCGCCTGGCGGACCCCGCCTTCCGCGCCCAGCGTGAAGCCATGGAACATGCCCAGGACGCCCTGCGCAAGCTCGCGGCCCAGGCCCATGGTGAGGCACTGACCCAGTTGATGGCGGCATGGGAGTCGCGTGATGCTGCCCAGATGCCGGCTGCCCAGCAGCTTGGCGGCCGTGTGTCTGCACAAGTGCGCAGTGCCTGGTCGCAGGCCCTGGGTCAGGCGCCCAAGGGAGACGCGGGCGAAGCCCTGCTGCGCCTTGAAATGGCCGCCGACGTTCCCACACCTGCGGAACATCTGAGCGCCCGCCGTGCCCTGCAGCTGCAGCTGCTGACGCGCCGCAACGATCCTGCTCCGCAGGAAACCTGGGGCAACGATGCCGCCCGGGTGCTGGCATCGCCGCGCGATGATGCCAGCGCGCGCCGCCTGCAGAACGTGCTCAAGCAACTGCTGCGCAAGTGATGCACGGGAGGTGATCCTCTCATCCAGGAAGGGAGCCGCTGGCTCCCTTTTTTTGCGCCATGGATGCGGTCTTCTGAGGCCAATGCGTCTGCAGCGCCCAAGAAAAAAGGCCGTTGCATGTGCAACGGCCTTTTCATGTTTGGTGCCCAGGAGAGGACTCGAACCTCCACGGAGTTACCCGCTAGTACCTGAAACTAGTGCGTCTACCAATTCCGCCACCTGGGCATTTCAGAGTGAGCAAATTATATAGCGCGAAATCTCCGTCTGAAGCCGATTTCCCAAGTTTTTGAGGAATTTCTGCGGGATGGGGGAGGGGCTTGCGACGCTGCCGGCGAGGCAAAGAAAAAAGGCCGTTGCGTGTGCAACGGCCTTTTCATGTTTGGTGCCCAGGAGAGGACTCGAACCTCCACGGAGTTACCCGCTAGTACCTGAAACTAGTGCGTCTACCAATTCCGCCACCTGGGCATTTCAGAGTACGCAAATTATATAGCGTGAAAGCGATGTGCCGGGCAGGTTTGCAAAGATTTCCTGAACTTTTCTTGGCGAGATGTTCTTGCCACCGGCTTTCAGCGATCAGAAAAGAAAAAGGCCGTTGCGTGTGCAACGGCCTTTTCATGTTTGGTGCCCAGGAGAGGACTCGAACCTCCACGGAGTTACCCGCTAGTACCTGAAACTAGTGCGTCTACCAATTCCGCCACCTGGGCTTGCTGAAGCTGAAATTCTACTGCATTTTTTGCAGAAGCATCCCGATCTTCGATTTTTTTCTTGAGACTGTCATCTGCCAAGTCATGAAGCCAGGGAACTGCCTTCTGCTGAAGATAGTTCCTTAGTTCACCGCAACCTCTGCAGGTTGTCGTTAAACTTGGTGCCCAGGAGAGGACTCGAACCTCCACGGAGTTACCCGCTAGTACCTGAAACTAGTGCGTCTACCAATTCCGCCACCTGGGCATCTCAGGAAAGATTTAGATTGTATACCAAGAAAATGAACCCTCACGCCAAAAGCGCCGATGTGAACGACGAAATCGAGGGCAGTGTGCAGGGGCACCGCGACGGACATGGCTTCGTCATCCGCGATGACGGCGAAGGCGACATCTTCCTTCCCCCCAATGAAATGCGTGCCGTGCTGCACAAGGACCGCGTGAAGGTCCGCATCGTGCGCCAGGACCGCCGCGGCCGGCCTGAAGGCCGTGTGGTCGAGATCATCGAGCGCCCTGCGCACAACATCATTGGCCGCTTCTTGCAGGAAAGCGGTGTGTGGCTGGTGGCGCCCGAGGACAAGCGCTACGGTCAGGACATCCTGATCCCCGCCAATGCCACAGGATCGGCCAAGATCGGCCAAGTGGTGGTGGTGGAACTGACCGAGGCGCCTGCGCTGTTCGGCCAGCCCGTGGGACGCATCATCGAAGTGCTCGGTGAAGTTGATGATCCCGGCATGGAGATCGAGATCGCGGTGCGCAAGTACGGCGTCCCGCATGTGTTTTCCGATGCCTGCCTGGCGCAGGCCAAGGCGCTGCCGGACAGGGTGCGGCCTGCCGACTGCAAGAAGCGCATCGATCTGACCGATGTGCCCCTGGTGACCATCGACGGCGAGGACGCGCGCGATTTCGACGATGCCGTCTACTGCGAGCCCGCCAAGGTCGGGCGCAGCAAGGGCTGGCGCCTGCTGGTGGCGATTGCCGATGTGAGCCACTACGTGACCACGGGCAGCGCCATCGACATCGATGCCTATGACCGCGCCACCAGCGTCTATTTCCCGCGCCGCGTGATCCCCATGCTGCCCGAGAAGCTGAGCAATGGCCTGTGCTCGCTCAACCCCGATGTGGACCGCCTGTGCATGGTCTGCGACATGCTGATCACCGCCAAGGGCGAGATCCATGCCTATCAGTTCTATCCGGCGGTGATGCATAGCCATGCGCGCTTCACCTATACCGAGGTGGCGGCCATCCTGGCCAATACGCGTGGCCCGGAGGCTGCGCGGCGCTCGGAGCGCGTGGGTGACTTGCTCAATCTTCATGGTGTCTACCAGGCGCTGCTCAAGTCGCGCGAGGCGCGCGGCGCCGTGGACTTCGAGACCACGGAGACGCAGATCGTCTGTGACGAGAACGGCCGCATCGAGAAGATCGTGCCGCGCACGCGCAACGAGGCGCACAAGCTGATCGAGGAGGCCATGCTGGCCGCCAATGTCTGCAGTGCGGACTTCATCGAGCAAAGCGGTCGCGTCGGCCTGTTCCGCGTGCACGACAAGCCCTCGCTGGAAAAGCAGGACATTCTGCGCAACTATCTGAAGGCCATGGGGGTCGGTGTGGCGCTGAGCGAGAACCCGGCCACGTCCGAGTTCCAGGCCATTGCCAACGCCACCAAGGACCGTCCCGACGCCCAGCAGATCCACACCATGCTGCTGCGCTCGATGATGCAGGCCTTCTACACGCCCGAGAATTCGGGCCACTTCGGCCTGGCATTCGACGCCTATACGCACTTCACCAGCCCGATCCGCCGCTATCCCGATTTGCTGGTGCACCGCGTGATCAAGGCCGAGCTCGAAGGCACGCACTATCGCCTGCCCGAGCTGCCCACCCCCGGAGAAGCCGAGGCCAAGCTGGCCAAGCGTCTGGCATCACGCGTCAGCCCACCCGGCCAGAAGCCGCGCAAGCGCGCGCCCGCTGCCGAGGTCCAGGCCTGGGAAGCCGCTGGCCTGCACTGCAGTGCCAACGAGCGCCGGGCCGACGAGGCCAGTCGCGATGTCGAAGCCTGGCTCAAGTGCAAGTACATGCGCGAGCATCTGGGCGAGGAGTTCGGCGGCATGGTCTCCGCGGTGACCACCTTCGGCATCTTCGTCACGCTCGACGCCATGTATGTGGAGGGGTTGGTCCACATCACCGAGCTGGGCGGCGACTATTTCCGCTTTGACGAGGCGCGCCAGGAACTGCGCGGCGAGCGCTCGGGCATTCGCTATGGCATCGGCACGCGGCTGCGCGTGCAGGTCAGCCGCGTGGACCTGGATGGCCGGCGCATCGATTTCCGCCTGGTGCGCGATGGCGAAGAGCAGCCGGCCTCGGGCCGGCCCGGCAGGGCGCCCGCGCGCACGGAAACCCATCAGGGCGAAAAATGGGGCCGCCGCGATGCCAAGGAAAAGCGGGCGCAGCGCAATTCGGGAGGCTCCGGCGGTGCAAGGCCTGAGTCTGATGCAGCGGCGTCGGCCGGCAAGCAGGGGCGCAAGGCGTCTAAAAAGGCCATGGTCAAGGGTGTGAACCTGGCCGCGCTGGAAGCTGAATATGCGAATGCCCAGCCGCGCCCGGCTACCACGGCGCGGCAGAGCGATATGGGTGAGGCGGTTGCGGAACCATCATCCGCTGGCTCCGCTGCGCGACCCCGCAGAGGCCGGGCGTCCGAGGCGCGCAAGTCCGAGGCGCGCAAGCCTGCGGCCACGGATGCTGCTGCCCACGGCCTGCCGCAGCTGCCCCCACCGTCGCCGGTGCAGGCACTGCGCGCCTTGGGCAAGAAGGCCTTGGGCGCCGTCAAGTCCAAGGTGACGGGCAACACATCCAAGCCCCGGCGCAAGTCCTGAGGGTTTTTATGCTCCGAGCTGCTGGGCCAGTGCGCTGGCGCTGAACGGGATGTGCGCAGGCCAATGGTCTGCTGCAAATCCATGGCGCCAGGCCGCCAGGGCTGCTGCCTGCGTGGGCTCCAGGCCCTGAGCCCACAGCGCGGCAATCAGCCCGGCCAGCACATCGCCGGTTCCTCCGGTCGACAGGCGGGCGTTTCCCGTGGGATTGATCCAGCAAGGCGGTGCATCGCTCTCTTCCTGGGGCCCGGCGATCACGGTGCCGGAGCCTTTGAGCAGCGCGGTGCAGTCGAAGCGTTGCGCCAGCTGCCTGGCGGCGTGCAGCCGCTGTGCCTGGACCTGTGCGGTGTTCGTCTTCAGCAGGCGGGCGGCCTCCAGCGGGTGGGGCGTCAGCACCGTGTGCAGGTCGCGCTGGCGGCGCTCTTTCAGGAGCGAGGCCAGCGATTCATCTTCGGCAACGGCATTCAGTGCGTCTGCGTCCAGCACCAGCCTGGGGGCTTGTTCCAGTATCTGGGGCAGCCATGCGCGCACCGCCACGCCGCCCCCGCATCCGCACGCCACGGTGGTGCTGCGCCAGTCCTGCGCTTCAGGGCTGCGCAGCATGATTTCGGGCCAGGGCGCGGTGGCCTGGCCTGACCCGGCCGAGGCATCGAGCAGGGCGAGCATCACGCGCCCCGCGCCACCATGCAGCGCGGCCAGGGCAGCCAGCCAGGCGGCGCCGGTCATGGAAAGGCCGCGCTGTCCCAGCCCCTCTCCGCCAAGGATGGCCACGTCGCCAAAGCTTCCCTTGTGGCTGGCATGCGGGCGCGGGGTGCTGGCGCCTGGTGAAAACAGTTGTGCGCAGGGCAGGGGAGTGAGGATTGGCTCGCCTTTCGCCAGTCCCGTGTCCAGGTCATCCCACCATATCTGGCCGCAGGCATCGCGGCCACTTCCTGTGAACAGTCCGGGCTGCAGCGTCAGCAGCGCCAGTGTGTGCCGTGCGCTGGCTGGGGCGTTCGGGGGCGCGAATCCAGGCAGGTACTGCCCGGTGTCGGCATCCAGTCCGGAGGCTATGTCCGCGCAAAGGACCGGGCTGGTGCTGGACTGCAGGCTGCGCAGCAGAGTGAGCAGGCGCTCATTCGTGCTGGTGCGTGGGCTTGCGGCGTCTGGCTGGCGCAGGCCGATGCCCAGCAATGCGTCAATGCACAAGTCCTGTGGCCCCATGTCGGCGGGCATGTGCTCGGTCCATTGCACGCCGGCTTCGTGGGCGGCGTCCCAGGCGGCGCGTGCATCGTCTGGCATGTGGGCGCGTTCGCGCACGCAGCTGACCAGAATGCGGCAACTGCGGGCCTTTTCTGGCGCCGCATTCAGGCTTTGTTGCAGCCAGGCGGCTGCCTGCAAGCCATCGCCGCCGTTGTTGCCGGGGCCACAGGCTATCCAGATGCAGCGTGCATGGGGAGCGATGGCGCGTGCCAGGCGTGCCAGGCCCGCACCAGCGCGTTGCATGAGGCTGTGCGCGGGCAGTCTGGCTGCCGCCTGCTGTTCCAGGGTGCGAGTGGCCGCCGTATCAAACAGCGGCAAGGCGGTGGATGTGGGAATGCGCAGCATGGACCGAGCATAGCGGTCCGCCGCCCGGTGGTGGAGGGGGCGATCAGCCGAAGCGGCGCGGGTCGAGCAGTGCGCTGTCCAGGAAGCTGGCGCGGTTGTCCATCAGGTCGCTCAGCATGCTTGCGCACCCCTGCGCGATGGCGGCGCCGCAGCTGCCGTGTCCCAGGTTGAGCCAGATGCCGGGCAGTCCGCTGGCGCCCACCAGCGGCAGCCCATCGGCCGTGCACATGCGCGTGCCATGCCAGATCTGTACGCCCGAGGCCAGCACCGCGCTGCCGGGAAAAACCATGTTGAGGCGGTGATACATGCGCTGCAGCGTGGCCTCATGCATGGGGCTGCGGCGGCCCAGCTCCGCGCCGGCCACGATGCGCATGCGTTGGCCCAGGCGGACCAGGGTCATCTGCTCACTCCAGTCCACGATGGCGTGGCGGGGTGCATAACCTTGTTCGCGCAAAGGGGCGCTGACGCCATAGCCGTGCAGGGCGATCATCGGTGGGCGCAGGCCCAGCGGCGTGAGCAGGTTCGCGGCCTCGGCGCCGGCGCAGACGACGATGGCGTCGTGCGAACGGGGGGTGTCTTCGCCCAGCAATTGCAGGCGTGCGGTGCGCCCGGCGCCGCTGGGCTGCAATTTCTGCACCAGGCGCTGCGTCTCGAATCGTGCTCCTGCCGACTGCGCTGCCTGGCGTTGCATCAGCGTGGCAAGGCGGCCATTGGCTGCGCCTGCCTGTGGAAAATACAGGGCGCCTGCGAGCGTGGTTTCCTCGCCCAGGGCGGGTTCGCGCAGCCGGGTCTGGGTGGCATCCAGCGCCTCGCAGCGTGTGCCGGCCTCGGCCAGTGCGTCCAGCGCAGGCTTGAGTTGTTCGTGCTCGGCCTCGCTGCCCAGCAGCACCAGGCTTCCGGCGACATATTCCGGGTCAAACTCCCATTGCCGCCACAGCGATTGCTGGAACTGCTGGCTGCGCTGGGTGAGCTCCTCCAGCGCCGCCATGGCGGCTGTGGGCACGTTGCCTTTGCGCAGTTGCCGTCCGGCCTGGCGCCATTGCCATAGCCAGCGCAGCTGGGCTGCGAGGTTTCCGGAGCCCAGTCGCGGCAGGGCCTGCCGGCCGGGAAGGGCGGGGGAGCGTTCGGCGGTCGAAAGGCCGGGGACGCTCCAGGGCTGGAGCAGGCTGGGGCCCAGCCAGCCGGCATGTCCGAAGCTGGCTTCTTCGGCTGCGGTGCCGTGACGCTCGTAGACGGTGACCTCGTGGCCGGCCTGTGCCAGTGCGTGGGCTGTCGCAACGCCAATGCTGCCGGCGCCCACAATCGCGATGTTCATTTTTGGGTGGAATCTGCTGAAGTGCCCGGATTATCAAGCGGATGCAGCTATCACTACAGGAGTGTGTGCATGTTGTGCAACTGCCGCGGCCGTGAGGGGTGGTGAGCGCGCTTTGAGAGCGAAGCCTCGGTTGAGGGGTGGCGTGTGCTAGAATCTTGCGGCTTTGCTAGGGGTTCCCCCTGATTTTCTCCGCGATTGCCGGGGGTCAGGCGAAAGCTTTTGGGTGCGGGGTGTTCGTCAAGAACGCCTGCCCATGCTTGGGGATCCTGCGCAAAGTCAATCGCAAACCAGTCCCTTCAAGGTGTTGCGCCCTGTGTTTCAGGGGGCAATTGTCGGGCTGGATTTTAGACCTAACCTTTGAGGTATTCATATGTCCGTCACTATGCGCGAGATGCTGGAAGCAGGCGTCCACTTCGGTCACCAGACCCGTTTCTGGAACCCCAAGATGGCCCCCTTCATCTTCGGTCACCGCAACAAGATCCACATCATCAACCTGGAAAAGTCGCTGCCGATGTTCCAGGACGCCCAGAAGTTCGTCAAGCAACTGGCGTCCAACGGCGGCACGATCCTGATGGTCGGCACCAAGCGCCAAGCCCGCGAGATGGTGGCTGCTGAAGCCCAGCGCGCTGGCGTGCCCTTCGTTGACCAGCGTTGGCTGGGCGGCATGCTGACCAACTTCAAGACCGTCAAGACGTCCATCAAGCGTCTGAAGGAAATGAAGGCCCAGCAAGAAGCCGGTCTGGAAGCCATGAGCAAGAAGGAACAGCTGATGTTCGTTCGCGAACTGGAAAAGCTGGAAAAGGACATCGGCGGCATCCAGGACATGAACAGCCTGCCCGACGCCATCTTCGTGATCGACGTGGGCTTCCACAAGATCGCCGTGGCCGAAGCCAAGAAGCTGGGCATCCCCCTGGTTGGCGTGGTTGACTCCAACCACAACCCCGAAGGCATCGACTATGTCATCCCCGGTAACGACGACTCTGCCAAGGCTGTGCAACTGTACGCCCAAGGCATCGCCGACGCGATCCTGGAAGGCCGCGCTGCTGCACTGACCGACGTGGTCAAGGCTGCATCCGGCGAGAGCGGTGACGAGTTCGTGGAAGTGGAAGAATCCGCTGCCTGATTGAGCTTGTCCGGCTGAGCGACCTCGTCGCTGAATAAGAAGCGGGGCTCAGGGTAGCCCCGTTTTTTTAGCCGAAATCCTGTAACGAATCGAACTGACATTGGAGAAATACGATGGCTGCAATTACCGCAAGCATGGTGGCTGAACTGCGCGCAAAGACTGACGCGCCCATGATGGAATGCAAGAAGGCCCTGACCGAAGCCGAGGGCGATCTGGTCAAGGCCGAAGAGCTGCTGCGCGTCAAGCTGGGCACCAAGGCTGGCAAGGCTGCCTCGCGCGTCACCGCTGAAGGCGTGATCACCGCCTTCATCGATGGCAACAAGGGTGCCATGATCGAAGTCAACAGCGAAACCGACTTCGTGTCCAAGAACGACAGCTTCATCGCGATGGCCAATGCCGCCGCCAAGCTGGTCGCCGAGCAAAACCCCGCTGACGTGGCCGCGCTGAGCGCCCTGGCCTATGAGCAGGACGGTTTCGGCCCCACCCTGGAAGACGTGCGCAAGGGCCTGATCGGCAAGATCGGCGAGAACATGTCCTTCCGCCGCTTCAAGCGTTTCGACGGCACCAGCCTGGCTTCGTACCTGCACGGTTCGCGCATCGGCGTGATCGTCGAGTTCGAAGGCGATGCAACCGCTGCCAAGGACGTCGCCATGCACGTGGCCGCCATGAAGCCCGTGTCCGTGACCAGCGCTGACGTGCCTGCCGAGCTGATCGAAAAGGAACGCACCGTTGCTGCCGCCAAGGCTGCCGAATCCGGCAAGCCTGCCGAGATCGTCGCCAAGATGGTCGAAGGCTCGGTTCAGAAGTACCTGAAGGAAGTCTCGCTGGCCGACCAGGTCTTCGTGAAGGCTGCCGACGGCAAGCAGACCGTGGCCCAGATGCTCAAGGCCGCCAACACCAACGTCAAGGGCTTCACCCTGTACGTGGTCGGCGAAGGCATCGAAAAGAAGGTTGACGACTTCGCTGCCGAAGTGGCTGCCCAGGTGGCCGCTGCCAAGGCCGGCGCCTGATTCGTCTGAGCGCCTGAACCGTTCCCTTCACCATCCACCACCATCCACCTTTCGGAGAAACACCATGTCCAACGCCGCACCGGCCCACAAGCGCATCCTGCTCAAGCTGTCCGGTGAGGCGCTCATGGGCGACGACTCGTTCGGCATCAACCGTGCCACCATCGAGCGCATGGTCTCCGAAATCGCCGAAGTCACCCGCGTGGGTGTCCAGGTGGCCGTGGTGATCGGTGGAGGGAATATTTTCCGTGGCGTGGCTGGTGGTTCGGTCGGAATGGACCGCGCCACCGCCGACTACATGGGCATGCTGGCCACCGTGATGAATGCCTTGGCCCTGGCCGATGCCATGGACAAGCAGGGCCTCATCGCCCGTGTCATGTCGGCCATTGCCATCGAGCAGGTCGTGGAGCCCTATGTGCGCCCCAAGGCCCTGCAGTATCTCGAAGAGGGCAAGGTGGTGGTGTTCGCGGCCGGCACCGGCAACCCGTTCTTCACGACCGATACGGCCGCGGCACTGCGCGGCGCGGAGATCGGTGCCGAAGTGGTGCTCAAGGCCACCAAGGTCGATGGTGTCTACACCGACGACCCGATGAAGAATCCCAACGCGACCCGCTATCACAAGCTGGCTTTCGACGAGGCCATTTCGCGCAACCTGGGCATCATGGACGCCACTGCCTTTGCGCTGTGCCGCGATCAGAAGCTGCCGATCCGGGTGTTCTCCATCATCAAGCCCGGCGCGCTCAAGCGCGTGGTCATGGGCGAGGATGAGGGCACGCTGGTGTACGCTTGAGCGTTTTGATCCCGCGTTTCACAGCTCTTCAAGGAACAAGAACATGACGATTGCAGACATCAAGAAGACCACCGAGTCCAAGATGGGCCAGTCCATCGAAGCGCTCAAGAACAATCTTGCGCGTGTGCGTACCGGCCGTGCCAACCCCTCGCTGCTGGACTCCATCCATGTGGATTACTACGGCTCCATGGTGCCGCTGTCCCAGGTGGCCAACGTGAACCTGCTCGATGCGCGCACCATCAGCGTGCAGCCCTGGGAAAAGAGCATGTCCGCCAAGGTGGAGAAGGCCATTCGCGAAAGCGATCTGGGCCTGAACCCTGCCTCGCTGGGCGATCTGATCCGCGTGCCCATGCCTCCCATGAGCGAGGAACGCCGCAAGGAAATGACCAAGCTGGCCCGCAACGAAGGCGAAGCTTCCAAGATCGCCGTGCGCAACCTGCGCCGCGACGCCAACGAAGCCGTCAAGAAGCTGGTCAAGGACAAGGAAGCCTCGGAAGACGACCAAAAGCGTTGCGAAGCCGATGTCCAGAAGATGACCGACAAGCACATCACCGAGATCGACGCGCTGGTGGCTGCCAAGGAACAAGACATCATGGCGGTCTGAGGCGTTCTGCCTCGCTTGCCTCAGGGCCCGTACCTTTGACAAACCAAGACTCCGGCGCGGTGCCGCGCCATATTGCCGTCATCATGGATGGCAATGGACGCTGGGCCAATCGCCGCTTTCTGCCGCGACTGGCCGGCCACAAGCAGGGCGTGGAATCGCTGCGCCGCTGTGCCCGCGCCTGCGTCCAGCGCGGCGTGCAGGTCCTGACCGTCTTCGCTTTCTCTTCCGAGAACTGGAACCGCCCCGAAGAGGAGGTTTCCGGTCTCATGGGCCTGCTGGCCAATGCCCTTGCCAAGGAAGTGCAGCAGCTGAGCCGCGATGGCGTGCGCCTGCACTTCATCGGCGACCGCAGTGGCCTGAGCGAGAAAGTGTGCGCAGGCCTGGCCCAGGCCGAGCAGGTCACGGCACACAACAACCGCCTGGTGCTCAATGTCTGCTTCAACTACGGCGGGCGCTGGGACATTGCCCAGGCCGCAGCCCGGCTGGCAGAGCAGGGCGAGCCCATCACTGCGCAGAGCCTGGACCGCGCACTCGCGCTGGCCCATGTGCCCGACCCGGACCTGCTGATCCGCACTGGCGGGGAGATGCGCATCAGCAACTTCCTGTTGTGGCAGGCCGCGTATTCAGAGCTCTTCTTCAGTGCCAGCCTGTGGCCTGATTTCGACGAGGCCTGCCTGGACGAGGCCATTGCCGCCTTCACTTCGCGCGAGCGGCGCTTCGGCCAGACCTCCGCGCAAGTACACCAATCACAATCGAAGTCGTCCCATCAACAGACGACCTGAACAAGGGGGAGCCATGCTCAAGCAGCGAGTCATCACCGCCCTGATCCTGCTGGCCATCTTGCTGCCTGCGCTGTTCTATCCGACGGGTGTTCCGTTCGCCGTGGTGGTGCTCGTGCTCATGGCGGCGGGTGCCTGGGAATGGGGTCGTCTCAACGGCTTTGGCTCCGCTGGTGCCATCGGCATAGGTGCCATCTGCACGGCGATGTGCGTGGGGACCTGGGCCGCGGGCTGGCTGGAGCGTCCCCTGGCCGCGGTCTGGGTGGTCGCTGGCTCCGCCTGGGTGCTGGGCGGCGCGGCGCTGCTGCGCGCAGGCGTGGCCGGTTGGCCGCGCATTGCGGGGCCTGTGCGACTGGTTGGCGGAGTGCTGGCCCTGTGGCTGGCCTGGGTGGCCGTGGTGCAGGCGCGCATGACGGGCATCAACTTCCTGCTGTCGGTGCTGGTGCTGGTCTGGGTGGCCGATGTCTTTGCCTATTTCGCAGGCCGGACCCTGGGCCTGAAATTCACCAAGTCCAAGCTCGCGCCGTCCATCAGTCCCGGCAAGAGCTGGGAAGGCGTGTGGGGCGGCATGGCCGGCGTGCTGGTGCTGGCCTTGGCCTGGGTCTGGGCGGACCGCCACTACGCGGTGGCCGTGCCCAGTTTCTATTCGTTGCTGTTGGCGCGCGGGGCCTGGTTCCTGCTGCTGGCGGTTGTGTTCATGGCCGCGATGAGCGTGGTCGGCGACCTGGTCGAATCCCTGGTCAAGCGCAGCGTGGGTGTCAAGGACAGCAGTGGTCTGCTGCCCGGCCATGGCGGCGTGCTTGATCGCGTCGATGCCCTGCTGCCGACCCTGCCGCTGGCCATGATGCTCTCCTCTTTTGCGCATTCATGAAGCAGAAAATCACCGTCCTGGGCTCCACGGGCTCCATCGGTACCAATACGCTGGACGTGGTGGCGCGCCACCGCGAGCACTACGAGGTCTTTGCACTCAGCGCGGCCACGCAAGTGGACCTGATGCTGCGCCAGTGCGCCGAATTCAAGCCCGCCTATGCCGTCATGGCCAGCGCGCCACACGCGAAGCTGCTGGCTGAGCAGCTGCGCAGCAATGGATTGGCGACCGAAGTGCTGCAGTCGCCAGACGCGCTGGAGCAGATCGCCTCGCATCCCGAGGTCGATGCCGTCATGGCTGCCATCGTCGGTGCGGCGGGCCTTGCGCCTTGCCTGGCGGCCGCGCGCGCGGGCAAGCGCCTGCTGCTGGCCAACAAGGAGGCTCTGGTCGTTGGCGGCGCACTATTCATGGACACGGTCAAGCGCCACGGCGCGACCCTGCTGCCCATAGACAGCGAGCATTCGGCCATTTTCCAGTGCCTGCCGGAAGACCGAGCCAGCTGGCCCGATCGCGTGGACAGTCTGCTGCTCACGGCGTCGGGCGGACCCTTTCGCCTGCGCGATCCGGCCACCTTGTCCGAGATCACGCCGGAGCAGGCCTGCGCGCACCCGAACTTCTCCATGGGGCGCAAGATCTCCGTGGACTCGGCGACCATGATGAACAAGGCGCTGGAGGTCATCGAGGCACGCTGGCTGTTCGACATGGCTCCCGACAAGATCAAGGTCGTCATCCACCCGCAGCAGATCGTGCACTCCATGGTGCAGTTCAAGGATGCCTCGGTGCTGGCGCAACTGGGCACGCCCGACATGCGCGTGCCCATCGCCTGCGGCCTGGCCTGGCCACGGCGCATCGCCAGCGGCGCGGCGCCCCTGGATTTCGCGAAGCTGTCGGCCCTGACCTTTGAAGAGGCGGATGCCGTGCGCTTTCCGGGCCTGCATCTTTCCTGGCAGGCGCTGCTCGCCAGCGAGGGAACTACGGCGGTTCTCAATGCTTCCAATGAAGTCGCCGTTGCCGCTTTCCTGGAGCGACGCCTGGCATTTGACCGTATCCACGCTGTGAATTTGCGCACTCTCGAAACCTTGCTGCCGCCTACACTGGGCAGCCTGGACGACCTGCTGGCCCTGGACGCCCAGGCCCGCGAAATCGCGCACACCGTGGCGCGGCAGTGGCAGCTGTAATGCGGGCTTCGCGGGCCAGACCGGGTTTCTCGGTGGGCCTGCGGCGGTATCCAGGTGCGCATTGGATTCAAAGGAGTATCAATTGTTGCTGACCGTAGTTGCATTCGTGGTCGCGCTGGGCGTGCTGATTGCCGTCCACGAGTGGGGCCACTACCGCGTCGCTGTGGCCTGCGGCGTGAAGGTGCTTCGGTTTTCCGTCGGCTTCGGTCGCCCCATCCTGCGCTGGAAGCGCAAAGGTTCGGACACGGAATTCGTCATCGGTGCACTGCCGCTTGGCGGCTATGTGCGCATGCTCGACGAGCGTGAGGGCGAAGTCCCTGCCGACCAGCGCCATCTGGCATTCAACACCCAGCCGCTGCGTGCACGTGCGGCCATCGTGGCGGCAGGCCCGGTGGCCAATCTCGTGCTGGCCATTGCGCTGCTGGCCATCGTCAATTGGATGGGCATGCAGGAGCCCGTGGCGCGATTGGCCACGCCGCCGGCGGGCACGGTGCTGCAGATGGCGGGCGTGCAGGGCGGTGATCGCGTGCTGCGCATCGCCTTGGGCGACCAGGAGTGGGAAGAGGTTCGCTCCATCAATGATCTGCGCTGGACACTGACGCGCGCCGCGCTCGATGACGAGTCGGTGCGCATGGAAGTGCTCCAGGGCCGGCGCACCGCACCGTCCGAACTGCAGCTGGCGCTGGCCGGGCAGGTGCAGGGCGAGCCCGATGCCGCCTTCTTCGAGCGCCTGGGCCTGCTGGGGCCCTGGACGCAGCCCGTGCTGGACAAGGTGATTGCCGGTGGTGCCGCCGAAAAGGCCGGCTTGCGCCAGGGCGACCTGGTGCTGCGCGTGGGCAGCACCTCGGTGGATGACGGCACCCAACTGCGCAATCTCATCCGCAAGATGGGTGCATCGGGCCAGGTCCAGCAGCAGGTCTGGCTCGTGGAGCGCGATGGCAGGCAACTGCAGATCCCCGTGCTGCCCGATCTGGGCCGCTCGGAAGATGGCAAGGAGAGCATTGCCCGCATCAGTGCCTACATCGGCAGCGCTCCCGAGATGGCTCTGGTGCAGCGCGGTCCGCTGGAAGGCTTGTGGGCTGGCGTGCAGCGTACCTGGGAGCTGTCGTCGCTGACGCTGCGCATGATGGGCCGCATGGTGATAGGCGAGGCATCGCTCAAGAACATCAGCGGCCCCTTGACCATTGCCGACTATGCGGGGCGTTCGGCCAGCATGGGCCTGGTTCAATATCTTTCGTTCCTGGCGCTGATAAGCATCAGCCTGGGGGTTCTCAACTTGCTCCCCCTGCCGGTGCTCGATGGCGGGCACCTGATGTATTATCTTTGGGAGGGCGTGACTGGCCGAAGCGTGTCGGAAGTCTGGGCCGGACGCTTGCAGCGTGCAGGTGTGGCGGTTTTGATGATGATGATGTCCGTCGCCTTTTTCAACGATATCAACCGGCTTTGGGGCTAACTTTTCAGCCGTTTTCGGCAAGCCGCAGCGGCGGCAAATCCATTCATGACTAAACGTATCAATCGCCTGGGCGTGCGCGCTGCATCGACCCTGGCTGCCATGGTTTTGGCTGCCAATGCAGCCTGGGCGCTGGAGCCCTTCCGGGTACAGGACATCCGCATCGAAGGCCTGCAGCGCGTGGAGCCGGGCACGGTCTTCGCATCCATCCCGCTGCGCGTGGGCGACCAGTATGACGATGACAAGGGCGCAGCTGCGATCCGCTCGCTGTTCGCGCTGGGATTGTTCAAGGACATCCGCCTCGAAGCCAATGGCAACGTGCTCGTTGTCGTCGTCGAAGAACGCCCGACCATCGCCGAGGTGAACTTCGCCGGCACCAAGGAGTTCGACAAGGAAACCCTGCAAAAGGCCATGCGCGATGTGGGCCTGGCAGAAGGTCGTCCCTTCGACAAGGCCCTGGCCGACCGTGCCGAGCAGGAGCTCAAGCGCCAGTACATCAACCGCAGCCTTTATGGGGCGGAGGTCGTCACCACGGTCACGCCCATTGAGCGCAACCGCGTCAACCTGACCTTCACGGTGACCGAGGGCGATCCGGCCCGCATCAACGAGATCCACATCGTCGGCAACAAGGCCTTCAGCGAATCCACGCTCAAGGACCTGTTCGATCAGGACACCGGCAACTGGATGAGCTGGTACACCAAGTCGGACCGCTATGCGCGCAACAAGCTCAACGCCGACCTGGAAACGCTTCGCTCTTACTACCTGCAGCGTGGCTACCTGGAGTTCCGCGTGGACTCCACCCAGGTGGCCATCTCGCCCGACAAGCAGACCATCTCGCTGACCCTGAACATCCATGAAGGCGAGCGTTTCGTCGTCTCCGGCGTCAAGCTGGAGGGCAACTACCTCGACCGCGACGACGAGTTCAAGTCCCTGGTCAAGATCAAGCCCGGCGAGCCCTACAACGCCGACCAGGTCACGGCGACGACCAAGGCCTTCACCGAGCACTTCGGCAACTTCGGCTTTGCCTTTGCACGCGTCGAGGCCGTGCCGGACATCGACCGTGCAACCAACCGGGTGGCCCTGGTGCTGCACGCCGAGCCTTCTCGCCGCGCCTATGTGCGACGCATCAATCTCAGTGGCAACAACCGCACGCGCGACGAAGTGATCCGCCGCGAATTCCGCCAGTACGAGGCCTCCTGGTATGACGGCGACAAGATTCGCCTGTCGCGCGACCGTGTGGACCGCCTGGGCTTCTTCACCGAGGTCAATGTCGAGACCCAGGAAGTGGCGGGTTCGCCCGACCAGGTGGATCTGGTCATCTCGGTGGCTGAAAAGCCCACCGGCTCGCTGCAGCTGGGCGCTGGTTTTTCCAGCGCTGAAAAGGTTTCGCTGTCGTTCGGCATCAAGCAGGAAAACGTGTTCGGCTCGGGCAATTACCTGGGCGTGGACGTGAATACCAGCAAGTACCGCCGCACCATGGTGCTGTCCACCACGGATCCGTACTTCACGGACACCGGCATCTCGCGCACCTACGACCTGTACTACCGCACTGACCGTCCCTACTACGACGATGCGGCCTACAAGATCGTCACCTCGGGCGGCAGCGTGCGCTTTGGCGTGCCCTTCAGCGAGATCGACACGGTGTATTTCGGCGGCGGCGTGGAGCGCTCCGAAATCAAGCCCGGCACCTACCTGCCCCAGGCGTACAAGGACTATGCCGACAAGTACGGCTACTCCAACACCGGCATACCGCTGACCCTGGGCTGGTCACGCGACAGCCGTGACAGCGCGCTGGCGCCCAACTCCGGTCTCTACCAGCGCCTGAACACCGAGTGGTCGGTGGGTGGCGAGGCCCGCTATGTGCGAGCCAACTACCAGATCCAGCAGTACATCCCTCTGAGCAAGAAGTACACGCTGGCACTGAACGGTGAACTGGGCTACGGCAAGGGCCTCAATGGCCGTCCGTTCCCGCTGTTCAAGAACTTCTTCTCGGGTGGCCTGGGTTCGGTGCGTGGCTTCGAGCAGGGCTCGCTGGGTCCGCGCGACACCAAGGAAAACCTGGCGCTTGGCGGCTCCAAGAAGGTGACCTTGAACGCAGAGTTCATGATTCCCTTCCCCGGTGCCGGCAATGACAGGACTTTGCGTCTTTTTACATTCCTCGATGTGGGCAATGTCTACGGGGCCAACGAGAACTTCGATCTCGGGGAGCTGCGGGCTTCCACGGGCCTGGGCATCAGCTGGATTTCCCCGCTGGGCCCCCTGCGTCTCGCCTTTGCTCAACCCATCCGCAAGCAGACCGGGGATAAAATCCAGCGACTGCAATTCCAAATCGGAACCTCTTTCTAATGAAATCTCTATCTAGCCATTTTTCCCTGGCTGTGCTGCTTGGCGCCATGGCTGTTTCTGCGCACGCTCAAGAGTTCAAGGCCGGCTTTGTGAACACGGACCGCATCTTCCGTGAAGCGTCGACGGCCAAGGCTGCGCAGTCCAAGCTGGAGCAGGAATTCTCCAAGCGTGAGAAGGAACTGGTCGACCAGGGCAATACGCTCAAGAGCGCTTCGGAGAAGTTCGAGCGTGAAGCGCCCACCATGGCCGAAAGCCAGCGCGTCTCCCGTCAGCGTCAGCTGGTGGACCAGGACCGCGAGTTCCAGCGCAAGCGCCGTGAGTTCCAGGAGGACCTGAACTCCCGCAAGAACGAGGAACTGGCCCAGGTGCTGGAGCGCGCCAACAAGGTGGTCAAGCAAGTGGCCGAATCCGAGAAGTACGACGTCATCCTCCAGGAAGCCGTCTACATCAACCCCAAGTACGACATCACTGACAAAGTGATCAAGGCGCTGAACGGCGGCGGCAAGTAAGCCAGCGTCCAGGGCTGCATGCCGTGAGCGTATTGTTGGGTCAGATCCTCGATGCACTCGGTGGCGAACTGGTCGGTGGCGGCAGGGAGATGCCCATCTCCCGCATCGCCCCGCTGGATTCCGCCGGGGCCGGGGATCTCAGTTTTCTGAGCAACCCCCGCTACCGCCAGCAACTGGCCGCCTCCGAGGCGGCCTGCGTTATTGTGGCGCCCGCCATGCGTGAGCTGGCGCAGCAGCGGGGTGCCTGCATCGTGGTCCCTGACCCGTATGCCTACTTCGCCAGGGCCACGCAGTGGTGGAAGCGGAACTGCAGGTCTGTGGCGCCGGCCGGTATCCATCCAAGCGCGGTGGTGCACGAGAGTGCCATCGTTGATGCCTCTGCCACGATCGGCCCGCTCTGCGTGGTTGAAGAGGGTGCCACCATCGGTGCCCACACCGTGCTCAAGTCGCGCGTCACCATTGGCGAGAACTGCCATGTGGGGGCGCGCTGTCTGCTGCATTCCGGCGTGGTGCTGGGAGCGGACGGCTTCGGGTTTGCGCCCGAGAACGGAGCATGGGTGAAGATCGAGCAGCTCGGTGGCGTGCGGATCGGCGACGATGTGGAAATCGGCGCCAACACTTGCATAGACCGCGGAGCGCTGGACGACACGGTGATCGAGGACGGGGTCAAGCTCGACAACCTGATCCAGATCGGTCACAACGTGCATGTCGGCAAGCATACGGCCATGGCCGGTTGCGTGGGGGTGGCCGGCAGCGCGCGCATTGGCGCGCATTGCACCGTGGGAGGCGGCGCCATCGTGCTGGGCCATCTGCAGCTGGCCGACAGGGTGCATATTTCGGCAGCGACGGTAGTGACCCGTTCGCTGACACAATCAGGTGTTTACACGGGCATGTTTCCCGTGGATGAAAACGCCAAATGGGAAAAAAATGCTGCGACGCTGAAGCAGCTGCACTCCATGCGCGATCGCATCAAGGCCCTGGAGCGGCAACTGCAGCAATCGGCGGATCAAGGCCATAACGGAACGCAATGATGGATATTCACGCAATTCTCAAGCAACTGCCCCACCGCTACCCCTTCCTGCTGGTGGACAAGGTCACGGAGCTTGAGCGCAATACACGCATCAAGGCGATCAAGAACGTCACGTTCAACGAGCCCTATTTCATGGGCCATTTCCCAGGCCGTCCCGTCATGCCGGGCGTGCTCATCCTGGAGGCGCTGGCGCAGGCTGCCGGCCTGCTGGCCTTCGATGCCATGGGCCAGGTTCCCGACGAAAACAACATCTACTATTTCGTGGGCATCGACGGTGCGCGCTTCAAGCGCCCCGTGGAGCCGGGCGACCAGCTGGTGCTGGAGATCACCATCGATCGCGTTCGCGGCGGCATCTGGAAGTTCAAGGGCGTGGCCCGCGTCGAGGACGAAGTGGCCTGCGAAGCCGAGCTGATGTGCACCATGCGCAACGTGGGCTGACGGGCGCATGGCTGGCATTGAACGCATCCATCCCACGGCACTGATAGATTCCGCTGCACAGCTGGATTCATCGGTGTCGGTCGGCCCCTATGCCGTCATCGGGCCGCATGTGGAAATCGGCGCCGGCACCACGATTGGCGCGCATTGCGTTGTCGAAGGCCATACCCGCATTGGTTGCGACAACCGGATTTTCCAGTTCGCGTCCCTGGGCGCTCAGCCCCAGGACAAGAAGTACGCAGGCGAGCCCACGCGGCTTGTCATCGGTGACCGCAACACGGTGCGCGAGTTCTGCACCTTCAATGCGGGCACCGTGCAGGACCAGGGTGTCACGGTCATCGGCCATGACAACTGGATCATGGCCTATGTGCATGTGGCCCACGACTGCGTCGTGGGCAGTCACACCATCCTGGCCAACAACGCCACCCTGGCCGGCCACGTGCATGTGGGCGACCATGTGATCCTGGGCGGCCTGACGGGCGTGCACCAGTTCACCAAGGTGGGCGCCCATGCCATGGCGGGCTTTGCCAGCCATATCTCGCAGGATGTGCCGCCCTTCATGATGGTGGATGGCAATCCCCTGGCCGTGCGTGGCTTCAATATCGAAGGCCTGCGCCGGCGCGGATTCGGGCCGCAGCGTATCCAGGCCATCAAGCAGATGCACCGTCTGCTGTATCGCCAGGGGCTGACCCTGGAGGCCGCGCGCGACGCCATTGGAGCGCTGGCTGGCGAGCAGCCCGAGGCCGTTGCCGATGTATCGCTGATGCTGGATTTTCTGGCCGCTTCGACCCGGGGCATTGCGCGCTGATCCGGCGCGCGAAAGGACGGCATGACAGAGAACGCGGCGCCATTGGCGCGCCTGAGTCCATCGATTGCCATGGTCGCCGGGGAAACCTCAGGCGACCTGCTGGCGTCCTTGCTCCTGGGTGGGCTGCAGGCCCGCTGGCCCGAGGCTTCGGCCTTTGGCATCGGCGGCCCCCAAATGCAGCAGCGCGGTTTTGAGGCATGGTGGTCCTGCGAGCGGCTGGCCGTGCATGGCTACAGCTGGGAAGTGTTTCGCCGACTGGCCGAGATTCTGAACATCCGCCGGCAGTTGCGCCAGCGCCTGCTCAAGCAGCCGCCAGCCGTTTTTGTCGGCATCGATGCGCCCGACTTCAACCTGGGCCTGGAGACCGATCTGCGGGCTGCGGGCATCAAGACCGTGCATTTCGTCTGCCCTTCGATCTGGGCCTGGCGTGCCGATCGCGTCGAGAAAATTCGGCGTGCGGCCGACCATGTGCTGTGCATCTTTCCCTTCGAGCCCGAGTTGCTGGCCCGTCACGGCATAGATGCCACCTACGTGGGCCATCCCCTGGCCAGCGTGATTCCGCTGCAGCCCGACCGTGCCGCCGCGCGCCGTCGGCTGGGTCTGCCGGAAGATGGTCTGGTGCTGGCCGTGCTGCCCGGCAGCCGACGCTCCGAAATCCGCTATCTTGCAGCCCGTTTCTTTCAGGCTGCAGCTTTGGTCCGGAAGGCGCTGCCAGCTATTAAAATAGTAGTGCCTGCCGTGCCTTCGCAACTGGACGAGTTGCGGCGCATTGCCCAGGAGTCCGGCATGGCCTCGTCGCTGCACATCGTGCGCGGCCAGTCCCATGATGCATTGGCAGCCTGCGACGTGACGTTGATCGCTAGCGGCACGGCCACGCTGGAAGCCGCGTTGTACAAGCGTCCCATGGTGATCGGCTACAACATGCACCCCTGGAGCTGGCGCCTGATGCGTGGCAAGCAGTTGCAGCCCTGGGTGGGCCTGCCCAACATCCTGTGCGGCGATTTCGTCGTGCCCGAGCTGATCCAGGATGCGGCAACGCCCCAGGCGCTGAGCGCGGCTGTGCTGCAATGGCTGCAGGCGTGCGAACATTCCCCTTCAACCGTCGAGGCGCTGGTACAGCGCTTCACAGCGCTGCACCATGAATTGCGGCGCGATACTGCCGAACTGGCCGCCCATGCGATCGAGAAAATCATTGCCCCCACTGCCGCCTGAACAGGCGTGCCTGCCCTGGCATCCGCCGGGGTTGGTTGCGGGCGTGGACGAAGCGGGCCGCGGCCCGTTGGCCGGCCCTGTCGTGGCCGCTGCTGTCATTCTTGACGATCTCAATCCCATCGAGGGCCTGAACGATTCCAAGAAGCTCACGGCTGCGCGCCGCGAGGCACTCTATGACGAGATCCGTGCCAAGGCGCTGTGCTGCAGCATTGCCGAGGCCTCGGTCGAAGAGATTGATCGCCTGAACATCCTGCAGGCCACGCTGCTGGCCATGCGCCGCGCGGTGCTGGGCCTGCGCCTGAAGCCGGTGCTCGTGCTGGTGGATGGCAACCAGCTGCCCGTGCTGGACGTGCAGGCCGAGGCCATCGTCAAGGGGGACTCCCTGGTGCAGGCCATCTCGGCCGCCTCCATTCTGGCCAAGGTCACGCGCGACCGCTGGTGCGAACGGCTGCATGAACAATATCCGGAATACGGTTTCGACGGCCACAAGGGCTACGGCACGGCGGCCCACCTTGCGGCGCTGCGCCTGCACGGTGCCTGCGAGGAGCACCGGCGAACCTTCGCGCCGGTGGCCCATGTCGTGAGCATTGCCCGCATGGCCGAGCCTCTGGCCGCTGCCCGCGTGGCAGCTGCGGCGCAGGGCGCGCAAGCCTTGCTGCTGTCGGCCTGAGCGCCTTTGCCGTTTCTTTCTGCGCCCGTGGCGCGCTGTTCCCTTTGCCCGAAAGCCCCACCATGAGCCGACAACCCGCCGCCACATTGATCCAGTCCCGTGACAACGTCCTGGTCAAGGATTTGCGCAGGCTTGTCCAGGATAGTGGGGCCTACCGCAAGCAAGGGCGCGTCTGGCTGGAGGGGGACCATCTGTGCCGTGCCGCGCTGGCGCGTGGCATGCAGCCCTCCGTGGCCGTGGTGGCCGAATCCTTCTGGCCGCTGGTGCCGCTGGAATGGGTGCAGGGCGCAGGCAAGTGCGTGGTGCTGGCAGATGCCCTGTTTGCCGAAGTCAGCGGCCTGGAGTCCCCGGCGCGCATCGGTTTTCTGATGGACTGGCAGGCATCGGCGGTCATCCGTGCAGGCGTGGCCACGGTGGTGTTGGACCGCGTGCAGGACGCAGGCAACGTGGGCTCCATCCTGCGCAGTGCCGCTGCCTTCGGTTTCAGCCAGGTCGTGGCCCTGAAGGGCACGGCTGCGCTGTGGAGCCAGAAGGTGCTGCGCGCCGGCATGGGGGCGCATTTCGGTCTGCAACTGGTCGAGTCGGCCTCGTCCGAAGACCTGGATGCGCTTGGCTTGCCCCTGATCGTGACCAGTTCCCACCAGGGCGAACTGATCCACAATGCCGCGCTGCCCTGGCCTTGTGCCTGGGCCATGGGCCATGAAGGGCAGGGCGTTGGAGAGGCGCTGATGCAGCGGGCAGCGCAGCATGTGCGCATCGGCCAGCCGGGCGGTGAGGAGTCGCTGAACGTGGCTGCTGCAGCGGCGATATGCCTGCACGCAAGCAGCGTGAGTGCCGGCTCACGTCAAGGGTAATCCCGCCTCCTGTCAGGAGGCTGAAGCACGACCAGCCTATAATGGGCGGCTTTCAAGCATTCCACACTACGCCTAGCGACGCTTCCTCGCCACCCCCTGCAGACAAGCTATAACCCGCCCGGATCCGTCCGTGCGGCACGCTGGGCGTAACCGTAATTAGAACCGGAGAACCCAGTGCTTTTGTCTCTCAAGGGAGCATTCCCATCCGCCATCCTGGCGCTCGCAGACGGCACGGTCTTTGTTGGCAACTCGATCGGTGCGCAAGGCACCACGGTTGGTGAAGTCGTTTTCAACACGGCAATCACCGGCTACCAGGAAATCCTCACCGACCCCAGCTACTGCCAGCAGATCGTGACGCTCACGTATCCGCACATCGGCAACTACGGCGTCAACGCAGAGGATGTCGAGGCTGGCAAGGTCCATGCGGCGGGCCTGATCATCAAGAACCTTCCGCTGCTGGCCAGCAACTTCCGCAAGTCCGAGACCCTGCCCGACTACCTCACGCGCAGCGGCACGGTGGCGATTGCCAACATCGACACGCGCAAGCTCACACGGCTGCTGCGCGACAAGGGCGCACAAAACGGCGCCATCGTCGGTTTGGCCGCTGGCGAAGAAGTGACCCAGGCGCGCATCGACGAGGCACTGGCTGCGGCCAAGGCTGCCCCCAGCATGAAGGGCCTGGATCTGGCCCAGGTGGTGAGCGCCGCCCAGCAGTACGAATGGACGGAAACCGAGTGGAAGCTGGGCGAAGGCTACGGCCAGCAGCAGGCCCCGCGTTTCCATGTGGTGGCCTATGACTTCGGCGTGAAGTTCAACATCCTGCGCATGCTGGCCGAGCGCGGCTGCAAGCTGACCGTGGTGCCGGCCAAGACGCCCGCCAAGGATGTGCTGGCACTCAACCCCGACGGCGTTTTCCTGTCCAACGGCCCTGGCGACCCGGAGCCCTGCGACTACGCCATTGCCGCCACCAAGGAGCTGGTGGAGTCCGGCAAGCCCGTCTTCGGCATCTGCCTGGGTCACCAGATCATGGCCCTGGCCGCCGGCGCCAAGACCTTCAAGATGGCCAACAGCCACCACGGCGCCAACCACCCCGTCAAGGACCTGGACAACGGCCGGGTCAGCATCACCAGCCAGAACCACGGTTTTGCCGTGGAGATGGAGTCCCTGCCCGACACGCTGCGCGCCACGCACATCAGCCTGTTCGACGGCACGCTGCAAGGCCTTGAGCACAAGGACAAGCCTGCGTTCTGCTTCCAGGGCCACCCCGAGGCTTCGCCCGGCCCGCACGATATCGCCTACCTGTTTGACCGCTTCACGGCGCTGATGGAGAAACACAAAAATGCCTAAGCGCACCGACCTCAAAAGCATTCTGATCATTGGCGCCGGTCCCATCGTCATCGGCCAGGCCTGCGAGTTTGACTACTCCGGCGTGCAGGCCTGCAAGGCGTTGCGCGAAGAGGGCTACAAGGTCATCCTGATCAACAGCAACCCTGCCACGATCATGACCGACCCGGCCACGGCCGACGTCACCTACATCGAGCCCATCACCTGGCAGACGGTCGAGAAGATCATCGCCAAGGAGCGTCCCGACGCCATCCTGCCGACCATGGGCGGCCAGACCGCGCTGAACTGCGCGCTGGACCTGTGGCGCAACGGCGTGCTGCACAAGTACAAGGTCGAGCTGATCGGCGCCACGCCCGAGGCCATCGACAAGGCTGAGGACCGCCTCAAGTTCAAGGATGCGATGACGCGCATCGGCCTGGGTTCGGCACGCTCGGGCATCGCCCATTCGATGGACGAAGCCTGGGCCGTGCAAAAGGAAATGGGCTTTCCCACCGTCATCCGCCCCAGCTTCACGCTGGGCGGCACGGGCGGCGGCATTGCCTACAACCCCGAAGAGTTCGAGACCATCTGCAAGCGCGGGCTGGAAGCGTCCCCGACCAATGAGCTGCTGATCGAGGAATCGCTGCTTGGCTGGAAGGAGTACGAGATGGAAGTCGTCCGCGACAAGGCGGACAACTGCATCATCATCTGCTCCATCGAGAACCTGGATCCCATGGGCGTGCACACCGGCGACTCGATCACCGTGGCACCCGCGCAGACGCTGACCGACAAGGAATACCAGATCATGCGCAACGCCTCGCTGGCGGTGCTGCGCGAGATCGGTGTGGACACGGGCGGCTCCAACGTGCAGTTCTCGGTGAATCCGAAGGACGGCCGCATGATCGTCATCGAGATGAACCCGCGCGTGTCGCGTTCCTCGGCGCTGGCCTCCAAGGCCACGGGCTTCCCCATCGCCAAGGTCGCTGCCAAGCTGGCCGTGGGCTACACGCTGGATGAACTCAAGAACGACATCACGGGCGGCAAGACGCCCGCTTCGTTCGAGCCCTCGATCGACTACGTGGTCACCAAGATCCCGCGTTTCGCGTTCGAGAAGTTCCCCGCTGCCGACAACCGCCTGACCACGCAGATGAAGTCCGTGGGCGAGGTCATGGCCATTGGCCGTACCTTCCAGGAGTCCTTCCAGAAGGCGCTGCGCGGCCTGGAAGTCGGCGTGGACGGCATGAACGAAAAGACCCAGGACCGCGAAATTCTCGAAAAGGAACTCGGCGAGCCAGGTCCGGACCGCATCTGGTATGTGGGCGATGCCTTCGCTGCCGGCTGGACGCTGGACGAGGTGCACAACATCACCAAGATCGACAAGTGGTTCCTCGTGCAGATCGAAGAGATCGTGAAGATCGAACTCGAGCTGGACCAGGTCTACGAGGAAAAGGGCGATGCCGCGCTGGCCGCACTGGACGCCACCACGCTGCGCACGCTCAAGCAAAAGGGCTTCTCCGACCGTCGCCTGGCCAAGCTGCTGCACAGCAATGAGAAGGCCGTGCGCGAGGCACGCAAGGCACTGGGCGTGCGCCCCGTGTTCAAGCGCGTGGACACCTGCGCTGCCGAGTTCGCCACCGACACGGCCTACATGTACTCCACCTATGACGAGGAGTGCGAAGCCGAGCCGACGGACAAGAAAAAGATCATGGTGCTGGGCGGTGGCCCGAACCGCATCGGCCAGGGCATCGAGTTCGACTACTGCTGCGTGCATGCTGCGCTCGCCATGCGCGAGGACGGCTATGAAACCATCATGGTCAACTGCAACCCCGAGACCGTGTCCACCGACTACGACACGTCGGACCGCCTGTACTTCGAGCCGCTGACGCTGGAAGACGTGCTCGAAGTCGTGGCTGTCGAGAAGCCTGTTGGCGTCATCGTGCAGTACGGCGGCCAGACGCCCCTGAAGCTGGCGCTGGGTCTTGAAAAGGAAGGCGTGCCCATCATCGGCACCACGCCCGACATGATCGACGCGGCCGAAGACCGCGAGCGCTTCCAGAAGCTGCTGCATGAGCTGGGCCTGCGCCAGCCGCCCAATGCCACGGCCCGTACCGAGCCCGAAGCGCTGGAAAAGGCGGCCGGCCTGGGCTACCCCCTGGTCGTGCGTCCCAGCTATGTGCTGGGTGGCCGTGCCATGGAAATCGTGCACGAGCAGCGCGACCTGGAGCGCTACATGCGCGAAGCCGTCAAGGTCAGCAACGACTCGCCCGTGCTGCTGGACCACTTCCTGTCCAACGCCATCGAGTGCGATGTGGACTGCGTGCGCGACCGCGAAGGCGCCGTCTTCATCGGCGGCGTGATGGAGCACATCGAGCAGGCTGGCGTGCATTCGGGCGATTCCGCCTGCTCGCTGCCGCCTTACTACCTCAAGCCCGAGACCGTGGCCGAGATCAAGCGCCAGACTGCCGCCATGGCCAACGCGCTGAGCGTGGTCGGCCTGATGAACGTGCAGTTCGCCATCAAGGAAACGGCCGACGGCGACGTGATCTACGTGCTGGAAGTCAACCCGCGCGCCTCGCGCACCGTGCCCTTCGTCTCCAAGGCCACCGGCATCCAGCTGGCCAAGGTGGCTGCACGCTGCATGGCCGGCGACACGCTGGCCCAGCAGGGCATCACCAAGGAAGTCACGCCGCCGTACTTCAGCGTCAAGGAAGCCGTCTTCCCGTTCGTGAAGTTCCCTGGCGTGGACACCATCCTCGGCCCCGAGATGAAGTCCACTGGCGAAGTCATGGGCGTGGGCAAGACCTTTGGCGAAGCCTTCGTCAAGAGCCAACTGGGCGCCGGCGTCACGCTGCCGACCCAGGGCAAGGTCTTCCTGACCGTGAAGAACGCCGACAAGCCGCGTGCCGTGGCCGTGGCCAAGGAACTGGCTGCGATGGGCTTCGTGCTGTGCGCCACGCGCGGTACGGCAGCGGCCATTTCCGAGGCCGGCATCGAGGTGCAGCTCGTCAACAAGGTGACCGAAGGCCGCCCCCACATCGTGGACATGATCAAGAACGGCGAGATCGCCATGGTCATCAACACGGTGGAGGAGCGCCGCAATGCCATCGCCGACTCGCGTGCCATCCGTACCAGCGCCCTGCTGGCGCGTGTGACCACCTTCACGACCATCTTCGGTGCAGAAGCTGCCGTCGAAGGCATGAAGTCCATGGGCAACATGGACGTGCACTCGGTCCAGGAATTGCACGCCCAACTGCAGGCTGCCTGAGATCCTTCCATTGCCGCTGCGCCTGTTTTTTGATGGCGCGCAGCGAGCGGCACTGTCCGACAGTGCCGCCGGGTTATCCCACCATTTCGGGTGGGTAAACACGGCATAATGGAACGAATCATTCGATGAAACCGCCGCGCGGCAACGTGCGGCGGTTTGCTTTTGGGGTGCAGGTCTAGCCGCAAAGTCGCCGGCCCGCCTGTACCAAAGAAACCGCGCAGCGCGCGGCGTTCGCTGAACATGGAGACTTTTCAATGGCCACCATTCCCATCACCAAGCGCGGAGCCGAGAAGCTCAAGGACGAACTGCACCGCCTGAAAACCGTGGAGCGTCCCTCCATCATCCAGGCCATCGCCGAGGCACGTGCCCAGGGTGACCTGAGCGAAAACGCCGAATACGAGGCCGCCAAGGACCGCCAGGGCTTCATCGAAGGCCGCATTGCCGAGGTCGAGAGCAAGCTGTCGGCTGCCCAGATCATCGATCCCTCTTCCGTGGATGCCGGTGGCCGCGTGGTCTTCGGTGCAACGGTGGAGCTCGAGGATGAAGACAGCGGCGACACGGTCAAGTACCAGATCGTCGGCGAGGACGAGGCCGACCTCAAGCTGGGCCTGATCAACGTCTCCAGCCCCATCGCGCGCGCGCTGATCGGCAAGGAAGAGGGCGATACCGCCGTCGTGCAGGCACCGGGCGGCGAGCGCCGCTATGAAGTGGTGTCGGTGCGCTACCTCTGATGCGTCGGCGCCTGTGCCTCGATCATTGAGGAAGGCCTAAGCCCATGAGCAACCTGTACGAACGCGTTCCCCTGCTGGCTGCTGCCCTGTGGTGGGGCAGCCTGTCGGCCATCGGCTTCATGGCCGTGCCCATGCTGTTCGCCCAATTGCCCACGCCGGCTGTCGCGGGCTTCATGGCAGCCAAGCTGTTTGCCGCGCAGACCTGGGTGTCCATCGCCTGCGCGGCCCTGCTGCTGGTCCTGTCCCGGCGCAACAAGGAGCAGGTCCTGCAGCCCTGGGCCAAGGCCTGTCTGGGCTTTGTGATCGCAGGCATGCTGCTGGCATTTCTGGTCCAGTACGGCGTGTCGCCGCGCATCGTTGCACGCGACAACCTCAAGCTGTGGCACAGCGTGGGCACGGTGATGTATGCGCTGCAGTGGCTGTGTGCGCTCGTCGTGCTGTGGCGCATAGGCAGTCCTCCGTCTCAAGCGAAAGCCGAGGCCACGGCCTGATCCCGGTCCTGCCGGTTCGGTGCCATGCCAAACGAAAACGCCCGCAAGCGCGGGCGTTTTTTTGTGGGTCGAGCTGCTTACTCGTGCCAGTGCTCGGCCACCCAGGTGGCAGGCCGGATATAGCGAAAGCGCCGATTGCGCCGGCCGGCCAACGCGTCGGGCGGGTTGCATTCTCCGTGGAAGATCACCACGCGTGCACCATCCGGCACGAAGGGCGGCTTCCAGTAGTTCGTCGGCCATGCTGGAATGCAGTGGTACTTGAAGCTGGGGCACCAGGCCTGCGGCCAGTACTTGAGCTTGCCCTGCTTGTGCAGCATGTCGGACAGGTAGGCCTGTTCGTTGCGGAAGCTGCTGCGGATCTCTTCGAAATGCGTGCGGAAGTAGTCCAGTACCTCGGGGTGGGCACCCAGCTCGAAGCGGTACACCGAGGAATTGCCCGTGATGCGCCAGGGACGCTTGTAGTCGTGGATGATCAGGAATTCGCCGGGCTCGGTGAAAAAATCGTCCAGCGGCCCGGTGATGACCACGTCCACGTCAAGAAACAGCGCCGTACCGCGCAGGCCATGCAGGTCGGCGCTGAAGGTGGCCAGCTTGTTCCAGCCACGCTCGGGAATGCCGGCGGGCAGGTTCAGCGGCGGAATAGGCAGGCATTCGACTTCGTCACGAATCCCCACGCCGTCATCGGTCAGGCAGACAAGGCGAAAATCGCCCTTCAGATGCCGACGCACCATGGCGTAGAGCCTGTTGACATACTCCGGACCGTACTTCTTGCCCCACTTCATGCAGATCACGAAGCGCTGCTGCGCAGAGGGGGAGGCGGAGGGCGGTTGCGCGGCCTGGGCCACGCTGGGGGCATGGGATGCTACGGTCATGGATGCGGCGGACTCAGTCTGCCTGGCGCTTCTTGACCGACTTTTGCTTGGGCTTGGCGCGCTTGACCTGGCCACCTGCCGTCAGGCGCTGGTTGCCCAGCACGCGGATCTGCTTGACCTCGGGCTTTTGGCCGGAGCGCTTGCTGAACTTGAGCAGCTTGACATCGCGAGGACCGGGCATGCGGTTCTCGTCGACGGCTTTTTCCTTTTCTGGCATGGGGCGCCAGAGCACCAGCAGCTTGCCGATGTGTTGAATGGGTGCAGCGCCAAGTTCGTCGCACAGCTGCAGATACATCTGCTCGCGTGCGGCGCGGTCGTCGTTGAAGACACGGACCTTGATCAGGCCATGTGCGTTAAGGCCGGCGTTGACCTCCTTTTGCACGGCAGCCGTCAGGCCGTCACCTCCGATGAGGACCACGGGGTCCAGGTGGTGTGCGTTGGCGCGGTGTTCCCGGCGCTCGGCGGGAGTCAATTGAATTTGGGGCATGGCCGTATTATCGAGGCTGAAAGAATCCAGCATGAAAGTCCAAACAAAAAGCAAGAAGGTCAACAAGGCTTGGCTCAACAGCCACGTCAACGATCCTTACGTCAAAGCCGCCCAGAAGGACGGCTACCGCGCTCGCGCGGCCTACAAACTCAAGGAGATAGACGAGCAGCTCAAGCTCATCCGGCCGGGTGCCACGGTGGTGGACCTGGGCTCTACGCCCGGGGCGTGGAGCCAGTATGTGCGCCGCTGCCTGTCGCCAGAAGGTGCGGCGGTGGGAGCGCTCAATGGCCGGATCATCTCGCTGGATCTGCTGCCCATGGAGCCCATCGAGGGCGTGCAGTTCATTCTGGGCGATTTCCGCGAGGAGCCGGTGCTGGCGCAGCTGCAGGAAGCGCTGGGCGGCGGCAAGGCCGATGTGGTGGTCTCCGACATGGCTCCCAACCTGTCGGGCAACGGTACGACGGATGCGGCGCGCATTGCGCTGCTGGTGGAGCTGGCGGTTGATTTCTCCATCCACCATATGAAACCTGAAGGGGCCTTGGTCGTGAAGCTCTTTCACGGCGGGGCCTACGACGACCTTGTAGCGCTGTTCCGGCAGACCTTCAGGGTGGTCAAGCCGATCAAGCCCAAGTCCTCGCGCGACAAGTCTTCGGAGACGTTTCTGGTGGGCATGGGGCTCAAGTAGCCCTGCACAGCCGCCCGGCGCGGCCCTGACGCGGGTCAAGACCGCATTCAAGCTATGGCTGCTATAGAGGGATATAGGCGACCAGCCAGCTTGAAACACCTAAAATGGACCGCAAATACGCTTCGAGCACGCTGGAAGTCGTTTTATCTGTATCCCCATTGGAGCCCCGCTTGAACAATCAGTGGTTTTCAAAAATTGCCGTCTGGCTGGTCATCGCCATGGTGCTGTTTACGGTGTTCAAACAATTTGACACTCGCGGCGGCGCTGGCGCGTCCCATGTCGGTTACTCCGAGTTCCTGGAAGAGGTGCGAAGCAACCGCATCAAGAGCGCCACCATCCAGGAAAGCCCCGGCGGCACCGAGATCGTGGCCACGACCAACGATGATCGCAAGGTGCGCACCACGGCCACCTACCTGGATCGTGGGCTCGTGGGCGATCTGATCAACAACAACGTCAAGTTCGACGTCAAGCCCCGCGAAGAAGGCTCGGTCCTCATGACCCTGCTCGTCAGCTGGGGTCCCATGCTGCTGTTGATCGGCGTGTGGGTGTACTTCATGCGCCAGATGCAGGGCGGCGGCAAGGGCGGTGCTTTCAGCTTCGGCAAGAGCAAGGCCCGCATGCTGGACGAGAACAACAACACCGTGACCTTTGCCGACGTTGCAGGCTGCGACGAAGCCAAGGAAGAGGTCAAGGAAGTCGTGGACTTCCTGAAGGACCCCAACAAGTTCCAGAAGCTCGGCGGCCGCATTCCGCGTGGCCTGCTGCTGGTCGGGCCTCCGGGTACCGGCAAGACGCTGCTGGCCAAGTCCATCGCTGGTGAAGCCAAGGTTCCGTTCTTCAGCATCTCGGGTTCCGACTTCGTGGAAATGTTCGTGGGCGTGGGCGCTGCCCGTGTGCGCGACATGTTCGAGAATGCCAAGAAGAACGCACCCTGCATCATCTTCATTGATGAAATCGACGCCGTGGGCCGCCAGCGCGGCGCAGGCCTGGGCGGTGGCAACGATGAGCGTGAACAGACCCTGAACCAGATGCTGGTCGAGATGGACGGCTTCGAGACCAACCTCGGCGTGATCGTCGTGGCTGCGACCAACCGTCCCGACATCCTGGATGCCGCCCTGCTGCGTCCCGGCCGTTTCGACCGCCAGGTGTATGTGACGCTGCCCGATATCCGTGGCCGCGAGCAGATCCTCAATGTGCACATGCGCAAGATTCCTGTCGGCCAGGACGTGAATCCGGGCGTGATCGCCCGCGGCACGCCCGGCATGTCGGGTGCCGATCTGGCCAACCTCTGCAACGAAGCAGCCCTGATGGCCGCGCGCCGCAATGCGCGTACCGTCGAGATGCAGGATTTCGAGAAGGCCAAGGACAAGATCATCATGGGCCCCGAGCGCAAGAGCATGGTCATGCCCGAGGAAGAGCGCCGCAACACGGCCTACCACGAGGCGGGCCACGCGCTGATCGGCAAGCTGCTGCCCAAGTGCGATCCCGTGCACAAGGTCACCATCATCCCCCGCGGCCGTGCGCTGGGCGTAACGATGAGCCTGCCCGAGAAGGACCGCTACTCCTACGACAAGGAGTTCATGCTCAACCAGATCGCCATGCTGTTCGGTGGACGCATTGCCGAAGAAGTGTTCATGAACCAGATGACCACCGGCGCGAGCAACGACTTCGAGCGGGCCACGCAGATCGCACGCGACATGGTCACGCGCTACGGCATGACCGACGCGCTGGGTCCCATGGTCTATGCGGAGCAGGAAGGCGAGCCTTTCCTGGGCCGCTCGATGAGCAAGACCAACAGCATGAGCGAGCAGACGATGCAGAAGGTGGACCAGGAGGTTCGCCGCATCATCGACGAGCAGTACGGGCTGGCGCGCAAGCTGATCGAGGACAACTCCGACAAGATGCATGCCATGGCCAAGGCCATGCTCGACTGGGAAACCATCGACGCCGAGCAACTCGATGACATCATGGCCGGCCGCGAGCCGCGTCCTCCCAAGGACTGGGTGCCGCGCAACCCGCCGTCGTCCGACGGTGGCAACTCGTCCGGCGGCACGCCGGCAGTGGATGCCGACCCTGCGCCCACCACGGCCTGATCTGCTTGCCGCAGAATCTGCCAATCCCATGCAAAGGGCCCCGAGGGGCCCTTTTGCTTTGCTTGCAGGATGTGTTCAATCGCCCACAGCGGTGGCCGAGCGAGGGGCCCGGTCCGGCAAGCGCCTACCTTCAGGAAATCCCATGCCGCATCAATGGCAGACTTCGCGCTTTGTTCTAGACCTTCAGCGTCCACTGGTCATGGGCATCGTCAATGTGACGCCCGACTCGTTTTCCGACGGGGGGCGGCACAACACGGTGGAGCAGGCCTTGCGGCATGCAGAGCAGCTGGTCGGTGAAGGCGCGCACATCCTCGACATCGGCGGTGAGTCCACCAGGCCCGGATCACCGGCCGTGCCGCTGGACGAGGAATTGCGGCGCGTGCTGCCCGTGGTGCAGGGCGCGGTGCAACTGGGCGTGCCTGTCTCCGTCGATACCTACAAGCCCGAGGTCATGCAGGCCGTGCTGGATCTGGGGGCCGACATCGTCAACGACATCTGGGCGCTGCGCCAGCCGGGCGCGCAGCAGGTGGTGGCCGCGCACCCGCGCTGCGGCATCTGTCTCATGCACATGCATGGCACGCCGCAGGACATGCAGACCGTGCCCATGCAAGGCGATGCCGTGCCCGCCGTGCGCGATTTCCTGCAGTTGCACACCGATGCCCTGCTGGCCCGGGGCGTGGCGCGCGAGCGCATTGTCTGGGACTACGGCATCGGCTTCGGCAAAAGCGTGGCACAGAATTTTTCGCTGCTTGCGCGCCAGCAGGAATTGCTGGGCCTAGACTTCCCGCTGCTGGCGGGCTGGTCGCGCAAGGGCTCGCTCGGGCAGGTCAGTGGCCTTGCGCAGGGCCAGCGCATGGTGCCCAGTGTGGCGGCGGCGCTGCTGGCAGTGGAGCGGGGTGCGCGCGTGGTGCGCGTGCACGACGTGGCCGATACGGTGGCGGCATTGACGGTCTGGCAGACCATGCACGACAACAACTGAACAACAAAGGAGCACTATGGCACGCACATATTTTGGTACCGATGGAATTCGCGGCCTGGTGGGCCGCTCGCCCATCACCCCCGACTTCGCGTTGCGCCTGGCGCACGCCGTGGGCCGTGTGCTGCGGCGTAAGGAAGCCCGCCCGATGGTGCTGATCGGCAAGGACACCCGGATCTCGGGCTACATGCTGGAGAGTGCCCTGGAGTCAGGTTTCAACTCGGCCGGCGTGGACGTGATGCTGCTCGGTCCCCTGCCCACCCCGGGCGTGGCCTACCTGACGCGCGCCCAGCGAGCCAGCCTGGGCGTGGTCATCAGCGCCAGCCACAACCCTTACTACGACAACGGCATCAAGTTCTTCAGCGCACAGGGCACCAAGCTGCCCGATGCCTGGGAGGAAGAGGTCGAGCAGGCCTTGACCGAAGATCCCGTATGGGCCGACTCTGCCGCTCTGGGAAAGGCCCGGCGCCTTGAAGACGCGGCAGGGCGCTATATCGAGTTCTGCAAGAGCACCTTTGACCATGCACTCACGCTCAAGGGCGTGAAGATCGTTGTCGATGCGGCCCATGGCGCGGCCTATCAGATCGCACCCAAGGTCTTCCATGAACTGGGGGCCGATGTGGTGGCCATAGGCTGTGCGCCCGATGGACTGAACATCAACGAAGACGTGGGTGCCACGCACCCCGAGGCCCTGGTGCTGGCCGTGCGCGCCAACAAGGCCGACTTCGGCGTGGCGCTGGATGGCGATGCCGACCGGCTGCTGCTGGTCGATGCCGCTGGGCGGCTCTACAACGGCGACGAACTGCTGTATCTGCTGGCAGCCGACAGGCTGGCGCGCGGCGAGGCCGTGCCGGGCGCCGTGGGCACGCTGATGACCAATATGGCCGTGGAGGTGGCGCTGAAGTCCCAGGGCGTGGGCTTTGTGCGTGCCAAGGTGGGCGACCGCTATGTGCTGGAAGAGCTGCACCGCCAGGGCTGGACCCTGGGCGGTGAGGGCTCGGGCCATTTGCTGGCGCTGGACAAGCACACCACGGGCGACGGCCTGGTCAGCGCGCTGCAGGTGCTGCAGGCCTGCGTGCGCTCGGGCAAGAGCCTGTCGCAGTGGCTGTCGTCCGTGCAGCTGTTTCCCCAGGTGCTGCTCAACGTGCGGCTGCAGCCGGGCCAGGACTGGAAGCGCAACACCCAATTGGAAGAGGCCACCGAGGCCGTCAAGGCCGAGCTGGGAGATACGGGGCGCGTGCTCATCCGCGCCAGCGGCACCGAGCCTTTGCTGCGCGTGATGGTGGAGGCGCGCGATGGCGATCAGGCCAGCCGCTGTGCCGAGCGCCTGGCCAGCGTGGCCAAGAATTCGCCGGTTGCCTGAGCGGTTGCGCGCTCCTGTGCATGGAAGGCCGGGGCTTCATGCCTCGGCTTTTTTTGTCTGGATTCCGGTGCGCGAGGTGATGCGATGCGCGCGGTGATGTGGCCCGGTCAGCCCTGGCTGCGCAAGAAGGACTCCAGCGCCTCTGGTGCCAGCGGGCGGCTGAAATGGTAGCCCTGGGCTTCATCGCAGCCTTGCTCGCGCAGGAACTCCAGCTGTGCCTCGGTCTCCACGCCCTCGGCCGTGGTCTGCATGCCCAGGGCCTGGGCCATGCGGATGATGGCGCTGACAATGGCGCGGTCGTTGCTGTCGTGGTCCAGATCCTGGATGAAGGACTGGTCGATCTTGAGCTTGTAGATCTGAAAGCGCTTGAGCTGGCTCAGGGATGAATAGCCGGTGCCGAAGTCATCCATGGCCAGGCGCACGCCGTGCTCGCGCAGCCGGTCCATGGTGGCTGTCGCCTGGCGCGGATCATGGATGGCCACGCCCTCGGTCAGCTCCAGCTCCAGAGAATCGGCCGGCAGGTCGCTGTCGAGCAGGATGCGGTTGATGATCTCGGGCAGTTGCTGCTGATGGAACTGGATGGCCGAAAGATTCACGGCCACCTTCAGGTCGCAAAGGCCCGCATTGCGCCAGACCTGCAACTGTTGCATGGCGCTGCGCAGCACCCATTCGCCGATCTGCAGGATCTGGCCGCTGTCCTCGGCCACGGGAATGAACTCGGCCGGTGAGACCGAGCCCAGTTCCGGGTGCTCCCAGCGCAGCAGCGCCTCCACGCTGCGCACGCGGCCCGTGCTCAGCGTGATCTGCGGCTGATAGTGCAGATACAGCTGATTGCGCTCCAGCGCCCGGCGCAGCGCGTTCTCCAACTGCAGGGCGCGCAGGGACTGTGCCTGCATCTGCGGCGTGAAGAAGCGGTAGGTGTTGCGACCGGCCTGCTTGGCGTGGTACATGGCCGCGTCGGCGGCCTGTGTCAGCGAGTCGATGTCGTGGCCGTCGCGCGGGTACAGCGCAATGCCCATGGACGGCGCAATGGTCAGCTCATGGCGGTCGATCTGGTAGGCCTGGCGCGACGCCTCCTGCAGCTTGCCGGCCACGCGGGCCGCGCCCTGGGCATTGGCGCCGGGCAGCAGCAGCACGAATTCGTCGCCGCCGATGCGGGCCACCGTATCGCGGTCGCGCACGACGGCACGCAGGCGGCGGGCAATCTCCACCAGCAGGGCATCGCCCACGCGATGGCCCAGCGAATCATTGACATGCTTGAAGTGGTCCAGGTCCAGGAACATCACGGCCAGCGGCGTGTCGTTGGCCTTGGCCAGCTCGATGGCGCGGGCACTGCGCTCGGCCAGCAGCGTGCGGTTGGGCAGGCCGGTGAGCGCGTCGTAGTGCGCCATCCAGTAGATGCGTTCCTGGTCCAGCTTGCGGTCGGCAATCTCCCGGTGCAGGTTCTCCACCGTGGCGCTGAGTTCGCGTGTGCGGTCGCGCACCTGCTGCTCCAGCAGTTCGTGGGCCTGGCTCAGGGCCTGCTGGGCACGCAGGCGGTCGTCGATATCGCTCACGATCCAGATCGATCCCTCGCGCGCATCGCCCGGATTGATGAGCCGCCCCGTGAGCTCTCCCCAGAACAGGCTGCCGTCCTTGCGGCGCAGGCGGCGCTGCGTGCGAAAGGACAGGCCGGCGCTCAGCGTGCGGTAGGCCTCGCGTCCCAGGCTGCGCAGCTCATCGCGGCTGGGATGCAGGTGTTCGCTGTTGATGCCCACCAGTGCATGCTCGCCCGCGTAGCCGAAGATGTCTGCGTAGCACTGGTTGCAGCGGACGATGACGCGTTGGCGAATGAAGACGATGCCGACGCCGGCATTGTCGAGCAGGGCCTGCTGCTCGCGCAGGCTGCGTTGCAGGGACGCCGCCATCATCGAAGACGGACGTTCGAGTACAGGGTCGTACGCAATCGTCGGCGCGGACATGGCGAAGCGGTGGGGCGGTAATGGAGGGAGGGTGGGAAGCTTACAAAGTGTAGCACTTGTGCGGAAAACACTCTATCGGCCTTCCCTGACGCAAGCAGGGCCTGGGCCGTCATGGGCCGTCATGGGCCATCACGGGCCGGGTGCATCTTGCCTGCGCCTGTGTTTTCCGGAGGCTTCGGTATCCAGCCGATCGGCCAGCTCATACAGCACGCCATGCCGCAGGGCGCCATGCGTCACGCGCATGCGCTCGATGCCCAGGCTGGAGAAGATCGCCCGCATCACGCTCATGCCGCCGCCGATCATGGGGCGCAGTTCTTCCTTGAGCCCGTCCATGTTCACGCGGCTGACATGCCCTGCACGCAGCAACTGCGCCTGCAGCCAGTCCAGTCCCTGCCGCGTGATCCAGCCGGCCGTGCCATCGGGTGCATGGGCCAGCACCTTGACGATGGCACCGGCCGTGCCGGAGGACCCATAGGCATGGCTCCACTGCCCGGCGGCAAACCGCGCGGCTTCGGGCGCAATGATGTCGGCCACCGCCGCTTCGGCCTGGGACAGTGCCTGGGCCGACAGCTCTCCATCGGGAAAGTGGCGCAATGCCCAGGTCACGCTGCCGAAGGCGAAGGAGCGTGCCTGCAGCACCTGCCGCTGCTGGCCAAGGCACAGTTCGGTCGATCGGCCACCGATGTCCACCACCAGCCGCCGCTGGGGACCGGGCGGCAGCAACTGGGCAACGCCACGATAGATCAGGCGCGCTTCTTCCTCGCCGTCGATGACTTCGATGGCGCAGCCCAGGATGCGCTGGCCCTCGTCCAGGAAGACCTGGCGGTTCGATGCCTCTCTCAGCGTCTGCGTGGCCACGGCACGAACGCGGTGGCGGGGCAGGTCGCCCAGCACCTGCGCATAGCGCTCCAGGCAGGCCCAGCCACGCTGCATGGCCTCCAGGCTCAGGGCGCCCTGTGCGTCCAGGGCGCTGCCCAGGCGTATGGCTTCCTTGCGGTGGCTGAACAGCTGTACCTTTGCGCCGTCGCTGCGGGCCATGGCCAGCAGGCAGCTGTTGGAGCCAATGTCGATGGCGGCCAGGCGGCTTTCGGGGGGATTGGAAGAGGGCATGCGCGGCAGGCGGACGACGACACGGCTGCGGCAGGTTTGCAGCAGCCAACGCCATCCAGGGGGATGGCAGTGAGCTTAGCACCCTGGCGATACAGCGCGGCCCTCGTGGCTGCGTGACCTCGTCATGACCTTTGCATGACAGCGCCAGCACAGCCCTTCATTGCCGGAAGTCGCTTGTATGACGGGTGTCATGCGTGGATGGGATCTATGTCATGAACATGTCACAAACCCGGGGCAGACTGCCCGAATCCCCGGCCCACGGGGTGACTACCGGGTCCTGCACAGGCCGGGCCCCTGCATCCATGCCCCAGACATTCACGCCGATTCCCGCCAGCGCCTCTGCCGCGCCTGCCGAACCAGAACATGAACAGGGGCTGCGCACCATGCCCGCAGGGCCGGCCTCGCTGGGCATGGCCCGCGAGACAGCGTCCATACCCGTCTCTGCACCCTTGAATGTCCCGATGATGCCCCTGGCCAAAAGCCTTTCCACCGCCCTGCTGGAATTGCAGGGCCAGGCGATGCCAGCGTCTGCCCCGGTCTCTGCTGCGGGGCTGGCCGCCGCGGCATACACTGGCCTGTACGCCACAGCCGAAAGCGGTGAAGTGCAACAGCAACAGCAACAGCAGCAGCAACAACAGTTTCTGGACCGCGACCATTGCATCCTGGCGTTCAACGAACGCGTGCTGGACTGGGCTGTGCGCGAGGATGTGCCGCTGCTGGAGCGGCTGCGCTACCTGTGCATCGTCTCTTCCAATCTCGACGAATGGTTCGAGGTGCGCTGCGCCCCCCATGTGACGGCGGCCAAGGCCGGCGACGCCAAGGGCCTGTATACGCTGCAGAGCTTTCGCTCGCTGATGGACAAGGCGCATGAGCTGGTATTGCGCCAGTACACGCTGTACAACCAATCGCTGATTCCTGCCTTTGCGGGGCAGGGCATACGCGTGGTCTCCCATGGCGAGCGCAGCAGCGCCCAGCGCAAATGGGTGCGCGAATACTTTCTGCGCGAAGTCCAGCCCCTGCTCATGCCGGTGGGCCTGGACCCATCCCATCCATTTCCCCAGGTGGCCAACAAGGCGCTGAACTTCATCGTGCGCCTCAAGGGTGTCGATGCCTTTGGCCGCGCCAACGAGGTGGCCATCGTCAAGGTCCCGCGCGCCTTGCCTCGCCTGGTGCGCCTGCCGGAGAAGATCGCGGGCAAGCAGCGCCTGTTCGTGAGCATCTCCAGCATCGTGCGCGCCCATCTGGTCGAGCTGTTCCCGGGGCGTGAGGTGGCGGAGTTCGCGCAATTCCGTGTCACGCGCCATTCGGACCTGGCGGTGGATGAGGACGATGTCAGCGACCTGCGCATGGCGCTGCGCCAGGGTCTGCACCACCGCCACTACGGCCAGGCCGTGCGGCTGGAGGTGTCCTTTGCCTGCTCGCCCATGTTGTCCGACCTGTTGCTGGGCCAGTTCGGCCTGCCGACCGAGGCACTGTTCCGCGTCAAGGGGCCCGTGAACCTGGTGCGCCAGTCGCAGCTGGTCGATCTGGTCGATGACCCCGCGCTGCTGTTCCCGCCGTGGCGGCCGGCATGGCCGCGCCAGCTGCAGCCGGGCCGCTCGGTGATGGCCCAGATCCGCAAGCGTGATGTGCTGATCCACCAGCCTTTCGAGAGCTTCGACGGCGTGCTGGAGCTGCTGCGCGAGGCCGTCAACGACCCCGAGGTGCTGGCCATCAAGCAGACCATCTACCGCACCGGGTCCGACTCCGAAATCATGCAGTTGCTGGCCGAGGCCGTGCGCCGCGGCAAGGAGGTGCTGGCCGTGCTGGAGCTCAAGGCCCGCTTTGACGAAGAGGCCAACATCAACTCCGCCGAGAAGCTGGAGGCCCTGGGCGCCCAGGTGGTCTACGGCGTGCTGGGCCTGAAGACGCACGCCAAGATGCTGCTGATCACGCGCCGCGAAAAGCGCAGCGGGCAGCTCAAGCGCTATGGACACCTGTCCACCGGCAATTACAACGTGCGCACGGCGCGCCTGTACACGGACATCAGCCAGCTGACCTGCGATGCGCAGATCACGGCCGACATGGATGCCGTATTCAGCCACCTGTCCAGCCACAATCGCCTGCCCAAGCTGCACCAGCTGGTGATTGCGCCGTTCCAGCTGCACGACCGCATGCTGGCGCTGATCAACCAGGTGGGCGAGGCGGCGCAGCGCGGCGAAGAGGCGCGCATCGTGCTCAAGATGAATGCGCTGACCGACGAGCTGCTCATGCAGGCCCTGGTGCGTGCCGGCCAGCAGGGCGCGTGCATCGATCTCATCGTGCGCAGTGCCTGCATGCTGCCGCCGCAGCGCAAGGGCTGGACCGACAACATCCGCGTGCGCTCCATCATCGGCCGTTTCCTGGAGCACTCGCGCGTCTTCTACTTTGCCTGGGGCAAGCAGCAGGAGCTGCTGCTGTCCAGCGCCGACTGGATGAACCGCAACATGATGCGCCGGGTGGAACTGGCCTGGCCCGTGCGCGACCCCGTGCTGCGCCAGCAGGTGATAGACGAATGCCTGGTCGCTGGCCTGTATGACAACCGCGATGCCTGGACCCTGGAGGCCAATGGTGCCTACCAGCGTGCACCCTATCCGACCACGGGCCTGGGTGCGCAGCGCGCCTTGATGGAGCGCTACGGCCCCCAGGTCTGAGCTGCGTCACGGCCGGCCCCCCCCCGCGCCATCCCGGCGCAAGCCGAAGCGGGTGGCCGTGCTCAGTGCAGATGCAGCTGCAAGGTCCAGGGCGTCTTCTGCCAGGCCACGGCCTCGGTGCGCAGCAGCTGGGCGGACTGGGGATAGCTTTTGGCCCAGCCTTCCGGCACGGTCAGGTGAAAGACGCTGTCCGAGCGATGCAGGCGAATGCCCTGCAGATCGGGGTCTCGCCGGGCATGGCACAGCTGGACGGCCAGCCGCAGTGCCAGCAGGGGCCAGGCCACGGCCTGGTCCTCGATGGCGGCTTCCAGCTTGCGCAGCTTGCCCTGGTGGCCGAGCACGAGCTGGGTGATGCGCGCGCGCAGCTCCACAGGCCATGTCGCGGCACCGCAGTGCTCGGTGATGTAGGCGCCGTGCCGGTGGTAGGCGCTCAGGGAGATGCGCATGCCGATCTCGTGCAGGCTGGCGGCCGTATCCAGTGCATGCGTGGACAGGGCATCGGGCGGTTGTTGCGCGTGCAGCGATTGCCAGGCCCAGCGTGCCACCTTGCGCACGCGCAGCGCATGCGGGGCGTCAATGCCGAAGTCCTGCTGCAGCGCGGCAATTTCGGCTGCCTCGCGGTCGGCGGGGGGCTCGTGCTCCAGCAGGTCGTGCAAAACGCCCTGGCGCAGCGCGCCCTGGGCGACTTCCAGTTCATTGATGCCCAGCAGGCCCAGGGCCGCAATCAGGATGCTCAGGCCTCCGGCGATGACGGCGCGGCGGTCTTCCTTGAGTCCGGCCAGCCGGATGCGGTCCACATGGCCGGCCTCCATCAGCTGCTCATGCAGCCAGCGCAGGCTGTCGGGAGTGATCAGCCCGCCGGAATATCCGTTGGCAGCCAGGATGTCGCCCACGGCGTTGGCCGTGCCCGACGAGGCATAGGCGCAGTCCCATGCAGTGGCCGGGTAGGCCGAGACGGTCTGGGTGAGGGCCGCCTGCGCGGCCTTGATGGCGGCCGAGAAATGTGCGCGCGACAGCGTGCCTTCGCCAAAGAACTGCGTGCTCCAGGCGACGCTGCCTATGGGGTAGGAGGCCACCTGGCGCGCTTCGCCATGCTGGCCGATGATGACTTCGGTCGAGCGGCCGCCAATGTCCACCACCAGGCGCCGCTGCTGCGAGGGCGGCAACAGGCTGGAGACGCCGCGATAGATCAGCCGGGCCTCTTCCTCGCCCGAGATGACCTCGATGGGAAAGCCCAGCAGGGCGCTGCCGCGTGCGATGAAGACATCGCGGTTGCGGGCCTCCCGCAGGGTTTGCGTGGCCACGGCGCGGACCTGGTCGGCAGGAAAGCCGGCCAGTCGCTCGCCAAAGCGTGCCAGGCAGTCCCAGCCGCGTTGCATGGCCTCGTCGGTCAGCTCATGGTGCTCGTTGAGCCCATTGCCCTGGCGCACGGTCTCCTTGAGATATTCCACGCGCTCTATGCGCTGGTGGCTGCCGACGCGGCCTATTTCCAGGCGAAAGCTGTTGGATCCGAGGTCAACGGCGGCGAGCAGGGATTCTGGTGCCATGAAAGAAACGCCAATCAAGATTCGTCGAGCAGGAGTGCGCAGCGGTGCCGGGTGGCGGGGCTGCGCTTGTCTGGTGCCGGCTCGTGCGAGGCACAAGACTAAGACGGAATTGTGACACCGCGATGACCTGGGTCTTACAGACTATGGCCCAGCATTTGTGACGCCTTTTCTTCGTGTCATATCAATGTCACAAAGCCTTCTTACAGTCCAGCCATCGCATCTTTCAACCCCTAAGAGGTCTGTACATGAAGTTGTCTGTGATTCACATTCTGGTGGCTGGTGCTCTGTCTGCGGGCGGTATGGGCCAGGCCCTGGCCCAGCAGGAAGCCACCGGCGCCGGCGCCAGCTTCCCTGCGCCGCTGTACTCGAAGTGGGCCGCCGATTACCACAAGGCCACCGGCGTGAAGATCAACTACCAGTCCGTGGGCTCCAGCGCCGGCATCAAGCAGATCGAAGCCAAGACCGTGGACTTCGGTGCTTCGGACGAGCCGCTCAAGGACGACGAACTGGCCAAGAAGGGCCTGGTGCAATTCCCCACCGTGATCGGCGGCATCGTGCCCGTGGTCAACATCAAGGGCATCCAGCCCGGCCAGCTCAAGCTGACCGGCCAGGTGCTGGGCGACATCTACCTGGGCAAGATCACCAAGTGGAACGACGAGGCCATCAAGGCACTGAACCCCGGCGTGAACCTGCCTGACGCCACGATCGCTCCCGTGCGCCGTGCTGACGGCTCGGGCACCACCTTCGGCTTCACGAACTACCTGTCCAAGGTCAATGCCGAGTGGAAGGAAAAGGTTGGCGAAGGCAAGGCCGTGAACTGGCCCACGGGTGCCGGCGGCAAGGGCAATGAAGGCGTGGCCGCCTTCGTGGGCCGCCTGCCCAACTCCATCGGCTACGTCGAGTACGCCTATGTCAAGCAAAACAAGCTGACCTACACGCAGCTGCAGACCGCTGGCGGCGCCTTCGTGTCGCCCGACGACGCCACCTTCAAGGCCGCTGCCGCCGGTGCCGACTGGGCCAAGAGCTTCTACCAGATCCTGACGAACCAGCCCGGCAAGGACGCATGGCCCATCACCTCGGCCACGTTCATCATCATGCACAAGGCCCAGGACAAGCCCGCACAGGCCGCTGCCTCGCTGAAGTTCTTCGAGTGGGCCTACAAGTCCGGCGACAAGACCGCCACCGACCTGGACTACGTGCCCATGCCTGACGCCGTCAAGAACGTGATCTTCCAATCCTGGGGTCAAGTCAAGGACGCCTCGGGCACCGCGATTTCCCTGAAGTAAACCCTGAAAAGGGGCCGTGGCGCACCGCCGGCAGGTGCATCATGGCCCCCCTGATCTCCCCACAAACCGCGAATAAAGGCGCCTCACGTGTCCACAACGTCGCCCTCGAACTCGCTGGCCGCCTCTGCACAGGCTTCCCAGCGACGCACACCTTCTCCGCTACGCCCCCCGATGCTGTCGGGGCGCGTGGCGGATCGCTTGTTTGGCGCTCTCGCGCGTCTGGCCGCGCTGCTGACGCTGGGCCTGCTGCTGGCCATCCTGGCTTCGCTGCTGGTCGGCGCCTGGCCCGCCATCTATGAATACGGCCTGAGCTTTCTGGGCCGCAGCGTCTGGGACCCCGTTCGCAACGAATATGGCGGCCTGGTCATGATTTACGGCACGCTGGCCACTTCGGCCATCGCGTTGCTGATTGCGGTGCCCGTGAGCTTTGGCATCGCCCTGTTCCTCACCGAGCTGTCGCCCGCCTGGCTCAAGCGCCCGCTGGGCACCGCCGTCGAGCTGCTGGCTGCCGTGCCTTCCATCGTCTACGGCATGTGGGGCCTGATGGTCTTCGGTCCCGTGCTCTCCACCTATGTGCAGCAGCCGCTGCAAAAGCTGTTTCAGGGCGTTCCTTATCTGGAAGCCTTCGTGTCCGGCCCGCCCGTGGGCATCGGCATCCTGTCGGCCGGCATCATCCTGGCCATCATGATCATCCCCTTCATCGCCTCGGTGATGCGCGATGTGTTCGAAGTCACGCCGGCCCTGCTCAAGGAGTCGGCCTACGGCCTGGGCTCCACGACCTGGGAAGTGGTCTGGAAGGTCGTGCTGCCCTACACCAAGACCGGCGTGCTCGGTGGCGTGATGCTGGGTCTGGGCCGTGCGCTGGGCGAGACCATGGCCGTCACCTTCGTGATCGGCAACATGAACCAGCTCAACTCTCTGTCGGTCTTCGAGGCTGCCAACAGCATCACCTCGGCGCTGGCCAACGAGTTTGCCGAAGCGGGCGAAGGCCTGCACCAGGCTTCGCTGATCTATCTGGGCCTGGTGCTGTTCTTCATCACCTTCGTGGTGCTGGCCTGCTCCAAGGTGCTGCTCAACCGTCTGCAGAAGAATGAAGGAGCCCGCTCGTGAGCAGCACCTCCACCAAGATGATCAATGCCGCCGAACTGACGCGCGTGCGTCAGGCCAAGTACGCCAAGCGCAAGCGCGTGAACCAGGTGGCGCTGACCCTGTCGCTGGCTGCCATGGCCTTCGGCGTGTTCTGGCTGGTCTGGATCCTGTGGGAAACCATCACGCTGGGTATCGGCGGCCTGAGCCTGGCGCTGTTCAGCGAAATGACGCCTCCGCCCAATGAGGCGGGCGGCATTGCCAACGCCATCTTCGGCTCGCTGATCATGGTGGCCCTGGCCACCTTCGTCGGCACGCCCATCGGCGTGATGGCCGGTGTCTACCTGGCCGAATACGATGCGCGCGGCTGGCTGGCCAATACCACGCGCTTCGTCAACGACATCCTGCTGTCGGCACCTTCTATCGTGATCGGCCTGTTCGTCTACACCGTGGTCGTGGCGCGCTTCAAGAGCTTTTCCGGCTATGCGGGTGTGGTGGCGCTGGCGCTGATCGTGATTCCCGTGGTCATCCGCACCACCGAGAACATGCTGGTGCTGGTGCCTGCCAGTCTGCGCGAAGCGGCCTATGCACTGGGCACGCCCAAGTGGAAGGTCATCATCATGGTGACGCTGCGTGCAGCGCGTGCCGGCGTGATCACCGGCGTGCTGCTGGCCGTGGCCCGCATTGCCGGGGAAACCGCTCCGCTGCTGTTCACGGCGCTGAACAACCAGTTCTGGAATGCCGACCTGTCCAAGCCCATGGCCAGCCTGCCGGTGACGATCTTCAAGTTCGCGATGAGCCCTTACGAGAATTGGCAGCAACTGGCCTGGGCCGGCGTGTTCCTGATCACCGTGGCGGTGCTCGGTCTCAATATCCTGGCGCGGTTCCTGACCCGCCAGAAGTAATGCAGCAATAAGCAATCAACAAGGACAAGGATCACGCAATGACTGCGACCTCTTCCACCGCGCTGAACTCCTCCAAGCTGACGGTTCGCGACCTGAACTTCTACTACGGCAAGTTCCACGCCCTCAAGGGCATCAACCTGGACATCCCCGAAAAGAAGGTCACGGCCTTCATCGGCCCGTCGGGCTGTGGCAAGTCCACGCTGCTGCGCACCTTCAACCGCATGTTCGAGCTGTACCCCGAGCAGCGCGCCGAAGGCCAGATCATGCTGGACGGCGAGAACCTGCTGACCAGCAAGCAGGACGTGGCGCTGATCCGCGCCAAGGTGGGCATGGTCTTCCAGAAGCCCACGCCGTTTCCCATGTCCATCTACGACAACATCGCCTTCGGCGTGAAGCTGTTTGAAAACCTCAGCTCCTCCGACATGGACGACCGTGTGGAATGGGCACTGCGCAAGGCGGCCCTGTGGGGCGAGGTCAAGGACAAGCTGCAGCAAAGCGGCTCGGGCCTGTCCGGCGGCCAGCAGCAGCGCCTGTGCATCGCGCGCGGCATTGCCATCAAGCCCGAAGTGCTGCTGCTCGACGAGCCCTGCTCGGCCCTGGACCCGATCTCCACGGCCAAGATCGAGGAGCTGATTGCCGAGCTGAAGAACGACTACACCGTCGTCATCGTGACGCACAACATGCAGCAGGCAGCGCGCTGCAGCGACTACACGGCCTACATGTACCTGGGCGATCTGGTGGAATTCGGAGACACCGAGCAGATGTTCTTCAAGCCCCAGCGCAAGGAAACGGAAGACTACATCACAGGCCGCTTCGGCTGAGCAGGAGCAATCGATGAACGAAAAACACCTTTCCAGCCAGTTCGACAGCGAACTCAACCGCGTCTCTGCGCGCGTCATGGAGCTCGGCGGCCTGGTCGAGTCCCAGATCCGCCAGGCGGTCTATGCGCTGTCGCGCTTCAGCATCGAGGCCGTGGAGCAGGTCGATGCCGCGGAAAAGCGCGTCAACGCCATGGAAGTGGAGATCGACCACGAGCTCTCGTCCATCATCGCCCGGCGCCAGCCCACGGCGCGCGACCTGCGCCTGCTGATCGCCTTCTCCAAGGCCACGGCCAATCTGGAGCGCATGGGTGATGAAGCGCACAAGATGGCGCGCATGGTCAAGTCCATCATCGAAAGCGGTGCTGCGCGCTCCCTGCCCACGGGCGACCTGCGCACGGCGGCCGAGATGGCCTCGGGCCTGCTGCGCAAGACGCTGGACGCCTTTGCACGCCTGGACACCAAGGCTGCCGTGGCCATCCTCAAGGAAGATGATCTGATCGACCAGGAGTTCGACGGCTTCGTGCGCAAGCTCATCACCTACATGATGGAAGACCCGCGCACCATCTCGGCCAGCCTGGACCTGCTGTTCCTGGCCAAGGCCATCGAGCGCATCGGCGACCATTCCAAGAATGTGGCCGAGCTGATCATCTATCTGGTGGAGGGCAAGGATGTCCGTCACCAGACCATGGATGCCATTGAGTCGGCAGTGCTGTAAGTGCCGGAGGCGAACAACGGATGAAGAAGATGCCCATGGTCCTCATCGTCGAGGACGAGCCCGCCATCGCGGAGCTGATCGCTGTCAACCTGCGGCACAACGGCTTCCAGCCGGTCTGGGCCGAGGATGGCGTGACGGCTCAGCGCGAGCTGGATGCCGTGCTGCCCGACGTGATCCTGCTTGACTGGATGCTGCCCGGCGCCAGCGGCCTGTCCCTGGCGCGCAAATGGCGCGCGGACAGCCGCACCAAGGCCGTGCCCATTCTGATGCTCACGGCGCGCGGCGATGAACCCGACAAGGTGGCGGGGCTCGATGCGGGCGCCGATGACTACATCACCAAGCCCTTCTCGACCCAGGAGCTGCTCGCGCGCATCCGTGCCGTGCTGCGGCGCCGTGCGCCCGAGCAGATTCAGGACAAGGTCAATATCGGCGAGCTGGTGCTCGATGCCGCCGCGCACCGCGTGAGCTGGCAGGGCGACATGATCAAGGTGGGCCCCACCGAGTTCAAGCTGCTGCACTACCTGATGAAGCACCCCGAGCGCGTGCACAGCCGTGCCCAGTTGCTGGACAAGGTCTGGGGCGATCACGTCTTCATCGAGGAGCGCACGGTGGACGTGCACGTCAAGCGGCTGCGCGAGGCGCTGGGCATGGCCGGGGCATTGATCGAGACGGTACGCGGCGCCGGCTACCGGCTCAGCGCGCAGGCGCTGGCCTGAGGCCGTTTTTTCCGCATGAATCCACGCATGGCCTTCACGGGCCATGCCAGGGCGCCGCTGCCCCAGGCAGCGAATACAACGCAAAGAAGGCGCAAGTATGGGTTGGCGAGGTTTTCGCTTGTTGGCGTCCCAGATCGCGGGCGCATTGCTGGGCTGGTGGCTCTGGGGCGTCATGTCCGCCTCCAGCCCCGGCATGGCCGCCCAGGCCGTGGCGGCCCTGACGGGGGCGCTGTGCGCGGGCTGGATCTGGTGGCTGGTGGACAGCTGGAACGCCATGCGCCTGCTGTCCTGGCTGCGCCAGTCGGAGCTGCGGGAGGCGCCCGAGCTCAGCGGCATCTGGGGGGAAGCCAGCGTGCGCATGCGCCGGTGGCTGCGCCAGAGCGTGCAGCAGGTGCAGCAGGGCGATCAGCGCCTCAACGACATTCTTTCCGCCTTGCAGGCCAGCCCCAATGGCGTGGTCCTGCTGGACGCCGATGGTCGCATCGAATGGTGCAACCAGATCGCGGCGCGGCAGTTCGGCTTCGATGCCGAACGCGACCTGCTGCAAAGCATTGGCAACCTGGTGCGCGACCCCGAGTTCAGCGCCTATTTCGCCACCCAGGATTTCTCACGCGACCTGGTCATGCAGGGCCGCGAAAGCACGGCCTCGCGGCCCGTCAAGCTGTCGGTGCAGCTGTATGGCTATGGCGAAGGGCGCAAGCTGCTGCTGGCGCGCGATGTCACCGCGGTGGAGCAGGCCGAGGCCATGCGCCGCGACTTCGTGGCCAATGTCTCGCATGAAATCCGCACGCCGCTGACCGTGCTCGTGGGCTTTGTGGAGACGCTGCAGAACCTGCCGCTGGAGCCCGAGGAGCGCAACCGCTACCTGGGACTGATGGCCCAGCAGGCCGAGCGCATGCAGCATCTGGTGGAAGACCTGCTGGCGCTGTCGCGCCTGGAGGGCAGCCCCTTGCCCAGCAGCAACGAATGGGTGCCCGTGGCCCAGCTGATGCAGCGCTGCGAGAACGAGGCGCGCGGCCTGTCTTCCATGCTCACGCGCAAGCAATCCCTGCCGCATGCGCTGAGCTTTCCGTCGGCCGAGATGCTGGCGCAGGCCGGTGAGGTGGCCGGCGCCAGCGCCGAGCTGCAAAGCGCTTTCTCCAACCTGCTGGCCAACGCCATGCGCTACACGCCGGCAGGCGGGCGCATCGAGGTGACCTGGGAGAGCCTGCCTGATGGATCGGCACGCTTTGCCGTGCAGGACTCCGGGCCAGGCATCGAACCCAAGCACCTGGCTCGTCTGACAGAACGCTTTTACCGTGTGGACCGCAGCCGTTCGCGCGATACCGGCGGCACGGGCCTGGGCCTGGCCATCGTCAAGCATGTGCTGCAGCGCCATGGCGCCAAACTGGGCATCACCAGCGCGCCGGGCCAGGGGTCGGAGTTTTCCGTGACCTTTCCGGCCAGCCGCGTCCGCATCGCGGCCCCAGGCACACGCGAAGTCGGCGAGGCCCGCGAAAGCCGCGCCGCATAGGCGTGTCCCCGTGTGAACGGCCGTTGCCGTTCAGCGGCTTGTGGCTTTGCGCACGATGGCGCTGAACACCAGGGCCGTCACCAGCAGCGCACAGGCACTGCTGGCCCAGAACGGGGCGGGCGTGCCATGGTGCAGCCAGGCGGGCAGGGCGCTGTCCGTGCCGTAGGCCAGCCAGTATCCGCCGGCCAGTCCGCCGCCCCACAGCAGCAGGCAGTAGATGACCAGCGGCGCCACGGTGATGCGGTAGCAGCGCAGCACGAAGAGGCAGAAGGTCTGCACGGCGTCGGCCACATGGTAGGCAGCCACCCAGGCCAGCAGGCTGGCGGTAGTGGCCACCACCTCGGGGTTGCTGCTGTAGATGCGGGCCAGGCCCTCGCGGGACAGGAACAGTGCCGAGGCCAGCACCAGTCCACCCGTTGCCGCAAGCCGCCAGCCCATGGTGACAAGGCGGCGCGCCATGGCCTCGTCCCCCGCGCCGCGCCAGTAGCTGATCCGCGCGCTGGTGGCAATCGCCAGCGACAGGGGCACCATGTAGCACAGCGCCGCAAGATTGGCAGCAATCTGGTGGCTGGCCGAGGACAGCGTGCCCTGGCGCGCCACGAACAAGGCCATCAGCGTGAACGAGGTCACCTCCACCAAAATTGCCAGCCCTGCAGGAACGCCCAGTCGAGCGAACTGCGCCAGTTGCGGCCAGTTCGGGGGCTCCATGCGCTGCCACAGCGCCAGGGGCGCATACAGACTCTGGCTGCGCATCAGCACGAATGCGAGGGCGACCATGGCGTAGTTCACCACCAGCGTGGCCCAGGCACAGCCCTCGGCGCCCAGCGCAGGCAGGCCGGCGCCGCCAAAGGCCAGCCAGATCGACAGGGGGATTTTCAGCAGCAGCGACAGCAGCTGCAGCCAGGTCACCAGCAGGGGGTGGCCCAGCGCCTGGTTCAGTGTGCTGTAGATGCGAAACAGCAGCGCGGCCGGAAGGCTCCAGGCCAGCACCGAAAGATAGGCCCGCACCTCCACCTGCAGCGGTGGCGGCACATCGGCCCAGCGCAGCAGCGCATCGGGAAACAGCAGCACGCCCATGCCCAGGGCGCAGGCGGCCAGCAGCATGTACATGGCCTGGCGCAGCGTGCGGCCTATGGCCTCGGGCTGTCCGGCACCGCGATGCTCGGCCCACAGCGGCAGCAGGGCCTGGAAGATGCCCATCAGCGAGACATAGACACTCACGAAGATGGCCGAGCCCACGGACAGCGCTGCCAGCGCTTCTTCGGCGTAGCGGCCCGCCACGATGGTGTCGGTCACGCCGAAGGCCATCACCGCCAGCTGCCCGGCCAGCACGGTCAGCGCGTGCTGGGCGATGGTGCGCCGTTCGGTGCCCAGTGGCGCGCGCGCGGGCTGGCTCATGGCCTGGCCTGGGCGCGGCTCGCCTCGGGCCTGCGCTTCAAGACCAGCAGGAAGTCCTTGCGATCGGTGGGGCGCACCACGCGGGCCACGGTTTCCCAGGTGCCCTGCAGGCGCGCGCTGTGCGGGTCCAGCCAGGTTTCTTCCTCGGCCACCATCCAGTCGCAGCGGGCGGCGCCGGCCATGCTCAGGCGTTGGGTGTCGATGTCGCCGTAGTAGCGCAGCGCCGCAATGTGGGCGCGGGGCAGGCCATAGGTTTGCACGCAGCTGCCGTCCTTGGGCAGTTCGGCCAGCACCTGTCGCATCTGCGGCTCGAAGCTGCGCGCGTGGTCCAGCAGCGGCAGCCACAGCGTCATCAGCAGCAGCCAGCCCAGCGTGGCGCCGCTGGCCGGCAGCACCAGGCTCTTCCAGATGGCGGCGCGGTTGCGCGATGTGCGCCAGGCGACGAGCACGCACCAGGCCAAGGTGGCGGCAACCGCCACGGCGAAGGAGAACACCGAGAATTCCGGCGTGAACTGCGGAGCCAGCCTGGCCACATTGGCGGCCGGCTTGGCGGGAATGCCGGTCTGCAGCGAGAGCCAGATCACCCAGATGGCAATGGCGGCGGCACTGAAGAACAGCAGGGTGAACCAGTCGATCAAGGCGCTGATGCTGCGGCGCAGCGTCGGCAGGGCAAAGGCTGCCAGCGTGGCGATGGCGGGCAGGCCCAGCAGCAGGGCGCGGTCCGCAGGCAGCGTGCTCAGCGAAGCGATCACCGGAATGACGGCAAACCACAGCGGCAGCGCCAGATGGGGATAGCGGCGAGGCGCGGCGATCTGGCGGCGCCAGACCCACAGGGTCCACATGGCCAGCGGCCAGGCCGGCCAGCTGAACCACAGCAGCAGCCTGACCAGGCTTTGCCATTCCTTGGCGGTGCCGCTGTCCACAAGGCGCCAGGCCCATTGGTCCAGCCACAAGGACAGTGCAGCCGCCAGCAGCGTGACGCCCAGCCACAGCGCTGTCCAGATGCGTGCCTCGCGCGGCGCGGGCGAGGGCTCGTCACCCCAGGTGCGCGAGAAAAACGCCATGGTCGCACCACCCAGGCCGAACAGCGTGGCCACGGTCGGCGCGCCGCTCAGCGCCAGGCCCGGCAGGCCCAGCAGCAGCGCCAGCATGGCGGTGCGGCCGTGGTAGGGCATGGCTGCGGCGGCAAAGAACAGCAGGGCCGCGCAGCCGAGCTGGGTCATGTAGCTGGTGGTTTCATGGGAAAGCTGGGCCAGGCCCAGGCAGGCCACGAGGGCCAGCAGGCCGCCATCGGCCATGGCGCGCGCATAGTCGGTGGGCTGTGCCTCGCCACCGAAGGCAAAGGCCACGGGGCGCGCGCCCGGCGTGCGCGCCAGGTAGTACACGCCCCACCAGGTGGCCGTCAGCGTGAGCACCAGCATGGCGATGAAGGGCAGGCGTGCCGCCATCTCCAGATGCAGCCAGGAAGGCGCTCCCTGCATGGCCAGCGCGCCAAGCCAGTACGACAGCAGGCCCTCGGATTCGGGCAGCAGGCCCGCCATGCGCGGTGCCAGCCACGAGGTATGGCCCAGGGCCAGCTCCCGCATGTAGCCGAAGGCCTCCATGTCGGCCATGCGCCAGGGGCTGCGCCCCACATATCCGGGCACGACATAGGCCAGGCACAGCAGCAGCAGCGACCAGCGGGGCAGGCGGCGCACGGCGCTTTGGGCAACGATGGCAGGGGTGGGCTGGTTCACTCACAGGACTTTCTGCAACGGAGGGCGCAAGAATACGCGAAGCAAGGGCCTCGAAAAGAATGGGGCATGCCTGGCCGCCATGGATTGGCCGGACTGCGAAAAACAAAAGGGCAGCGCGGTTGCCCGTGCTGCCCTTCTGGCCGGAGAAGCAGGATTTACTTCTTGCCGAAACGGTTGCGGAAGCGCTCCACACGGCCGCCCATGTTGTCCACCGACTTTTGCGTGCCGGTGTAGAACGGGTGCGACTCGGACGAGGTGTCCAGCTTGAACAGGGGGTAGTCCTTGCCTTCGAAGGTGTCGGTTTCCTTCGTGTTCACGCACGAGCGGGTCACGAACTTGAAGCCGTTGGACAGGTCCACGAACAGAACTTCGCGGTAGTTGGGGTGGATGCCTTCTTTCATGATCTTTCCTTCTGATGCAAGTGCGGTAGCCGTGCCTGACCCGCTGCAACCTTTGTAGCGGTTCAAATCAAGCGTACTTTCCGCAAGAAAAAGCCCTGCATTATCGCATAGTGCTCAGTTGCGTGCCAAGCCGGCGGGCCTGGGGCCCGTGTACGCCGCGCGTGGCCGAATGATCTGCCGTGTGGCGCGCTGCTCCAGCGCCTGTGCCAGCCAGCCTGCGCAGCGGCCCAGCGCGAACAGCCCGAAGGCGCTGTCCGCCGGCAACTGCAGGTGCCGCCGCAGTGCCACCAATGCGAAATCGACCGAAGGGGCCAGGCCAGTGAGTGCCATCACTTCGGCCGCCAGGGCCGCCGCCGGTCCCTGCCTGGGCAGCATTTCCAGCAGGAGGGCGGCGCGCACATCGCCTTCGGGGTAGAGGTGGTGGCCGAAGCCGGGCAGGGTCTCGCCGCGCGCCAGGCGCTGGCGCAGGCGTGCCGGGGCCTGCGCCTCGCCCAGCTCGTCCCAGAGCGCCTCGACGCGCGCGGTCGTGCCGCCGTGGCGCCCGCCCGTCAGGGCGGCAAGGCCTCCTACCACGGCCGCCCGCAGGCTGGCGCCCGTGGATGCCACGCAGCGCGCCGTGAAGCCGGAGGCGTTGAGTTCATGGTCGGCGCACAGCACCAGGGCCATGCGCACCAGGTCGGCGCCTTGTGCGTCCAGCGCCCAGGCCTGGGCGCATTGCAGGTGGATGGGGGTCTTGTCCGGCGCCGTGCCCAGCAGGCAGGCCGCCAGCAGGCGCAGGAGCGCTCCGCAGCCTGCTGCCAGCCGCTCTGGCGATTGCTGCCATGCGGCAGTGGCCGCGTCATCGCTGGCGACGGTGAACAGGGCCAGCAATGTGTTTTCGCAAGGCTGGCCGGCCATGCGCTGCTGCAGGTCGGGCAACACAGGGGCGGACTCCACGGCGTGTGCGGCGAAGGCGGCATCGGCCGGGTATTGCCAGAGCAGGGCGGCGGTCTCTTCCAGCGTGTGCGAGCGTGCCCAGTCCACGGCGTCCTCGCCACGGTAGTAGAGGCGGCCCTGTTCTATCAGCGTGATCGATGACTCCAGCACCGGCAGGCCCCAGTTGAGCGCGGCCTGGGCGACTTCGCGGGGTTTGCGGCCCTGGCCGCGCTGGCGCGCGAGCTGCTCGACCTCTTCGCGCAGGTAGCGGCTTTCGCGCGGCGTGTCTGCCGCATGGGCGTGCAGCAGTCCTCGGCTGACATAGGCATACAGCGTGGCGCGGCTCACGCCCAGCAGTGCGGTGGCTTCGGTCGAGTTCAGGTAGTCGGGCATGGGTGTGATGATATGTTGATTTATCTAATCAATATTGACAATATTTTCTGGAAATCTATGGTGCGGGTTCCAACCCTTGTTTCCGTTGCCAGGAGTGCTCCATGTCCAGTCTTCCGACCTCTTCCGCTTTTGATCACTGCGCCGCCCAGATCTGGGCGGCACTGGAAGGTGCCCAGGGCGCGCTGCACCGTCTGGAGATGCGCGGGCAAGGCGCCTTGACCTCGGTGTTTCCGGTCTCCGATCTGGCGGCGGCCAGCCTGGGTGTGGCAGGCCTTGCCATCTCCGAGCTGGTGGCCCAATGCGGCGCTGCCGCGCCGCAGGTGGTGGTGGACCGCAGGCTCGCGTCCCTGTGGTTTGGCAGCAGCCTGCATCCACTGGGCTGGGAGATGCCCGCGCTGTGGGACGCCGTGGCCGGTGACTACCGCACGGCCGATGGCTGGATCCGCCTGCATACCAATGCGCCCCACCACCGCGCAGCGGCGCTGGCCGTGCTCGGCGCACCGGCCGACCGGGAGGCTGTGGCGACGGCGGTCAGGCGCTGGACGGCGCATGAGTTGGAGTCGGCCGTTGTCGCGCAGGGTGGCTGTGCCGCCGCCATGCGCGGGCTGGCTGCCTGGGCTGCGCATCCGCAGGGGCAGGCTGTGCAGCAGGAGCCTTTGCTGGCGTGGCAGGCGCATCCGCAGCCGGGTCAGCCTTTCAGTGCTGGTGCGTGGCAGCCATCGGCGCAGCGGCCGCTGCAGGGGCTGCGCGTGCTGGATCTGACGCGCATCCTGGCCGGTCCCGCCGCCACGCGCTGGCTTGCGGGTCATGGTGCCGAGGTGCTGCGCATCGATCCGCCCGGTTGGGAGGAGCCGGGTACGGTGCCGGAAGTCACGCTGGGCAAGCGCTGCGCCCGGCTGGACCTGCGGGCGCCCCAGGATCGTGCCGTGTTCGAGCAACTTCTGGCCGGCGCCGACGTGCTGGTCCACGGTTACCGGGACGGTGCGCTGGAGGGGCTGGGATTCGGGGCCGCGTGGCGCCGTCGGCTGAATCCCTCACTCATCGATGTGTCGCTCAACGCCTATGGATGGAGCGGGCCCTGGCAGCAGCGGCGCGGCTTCGACAGCCTGGTGCAGATGAGCGCCGGCATTGCCGATGCAGGCATGCACCGGCTGGGCCGTGACCGACCCACGCCGCTGCCGCTGCAGGCGCTGGACCACGCCACCGGCTATCTGATGGCTGCCGCCGTGGTGATGGCGCTGGTGCGGCGCATGCAGGGGCAGGGCGGCAGCACGGTGCGCGCCTCGTTGGCGCGCACGGCCCATCTTCTGGCGGGACATGGCGTAGGCGACCCGGATGCCTGCCCGCTGGCGCCGGTGAACGGTGCCGAGGATTTCAGCGCGGCGATCGAGGCGACCTCCTGGGGCGCGGCGCGGCGCCTGCGGGCGCCGGTGGAGGTGGCGGGTGCGCCCATGCATTGGGAGCGCGCGGCCTGTGCGCTGGGCACGTCTGCCGCAGCGTGGTGAGACGGGCGGCTGGAACGCAAAACGCCCCGCGTGAGCGAGGCGTCTGTAGGGGCCGTGGGCTGGATCTCTGCGATCAACCGCCGCGGCGCATCATGTCGAAGAAGTCCACGTTGGTCTTCGTGGCCCGCATGTTCTTGATCATCAGCTCCATGGCCTCGATCTCGTCCATGTTGTACATGAACTGGCGCAGGATGCGGGTCTTTTGCAGGATCTCGGGAGCCAGCAGCAGTTCTTCGCGGCGTGTGCCGCTCTTGTTGAGTTCGATGGCGGGGAACACGCGCTTCTCGTAGAGGCGGCGGTTCAGGGCCAGTTCGCTGTTGCCCGTGCCCTTGAACTCTTCGAAGATCACTTCGTCCATGCGGCTGCCGGTATCGACCAGGGCCGTGGCGATGATGGTCAGCGAGCCGCCTTCTTCCACATTGCGTGCCGCGCCGAAGAAGCGCTTGGGACGCTGCAGGGCGTTGGAGTCCACGCCGCCCGACAGCACCTTGCCCGACGAGGGCACGACGTTGTTGTAGGCGCGGGCCAGGCGGGTGATGGAGTCCAGCAGGATGACCACGTCCTTCTTGAGCTCGACCAGGCGCTTGGCGCGCTCGATCACCATCTCGGCCACGTGCACGTGGCGCGTGGCGGGCTCGTCGAAGGTGGAGGCGATGATTTCGCCCTTGACCGAGCGCTGCATCTCGGTCACTTCTTCGGGGCGCTCATCGACCAGCAGCACCATCAGGTGCACGTCGGGATGGTTGGCCGTGATGGAATGGGCGATGCTCTGCATCATCATGGTCTTGCCGCTCTTGGGCGGTGCGACGATCAGCGCGCGCTGGCCGCGGCCGATGGGGGCGATGATGTCGATGATGCGGCCGGTGATGTTCTCCTCACCCTTGATCTCGCGCTCCAGGCGCAGCTGCTGGGTGGGGAACAGGGGGGTCAGATTCTCGAACAGCACCTTGTGCTTGTTCTGCTCGGGCGAGCCGCCGTTGACGGAGTCGAGCTTGGTCAGTGCGAAGTAGCGCTCGCCATCCTTGGGCGTGCGCACTTCACCTTCGATCATGTCGCCGGTGTGCAGGTTGAAGCGGCGGACCTGGCTGGGCGAGATGTAGATGTCGTCGGTGCTGGCCGTATAGCTGGTGTCGGGGCTGCGCAGAAAGCCGAAACCGTCCGGCAGGATTTCCAGCACGCCGTCGGCGAACACTTGTTCGCCTGCCTTGGCTCGCTTTTTGATGATGGCGAACATCAACTCTTGCTTGCGCATGCGACCGACGTTTTCGATCTCAAGCGCTTCGGCCTGCTTCAGGACTTCAGACACGTGCAGTGCCTTGAGTTCATTAAGGTGCATGGAGTGACTCCAGAACGGAGTGGAAAGAAACCAGGGGAAGGCGTTGAGCCAAGCGAAACACTGTGGAAGTGGGCTGGCTTGCCTGAGGGTCTCAGCGCGGCCTTCAATGCATAAGGCCGGTGATGAAGGGCATTATGACAGGAAAAAATCCGAAGGTCACAGGGAAATTTGCGCTGGCGCCTCGTTTATGCGCCAGGGCGATGCGGTGCTGCGGCCAACGCCGGCCCGATCTGTGACGGCCCCGTGTGCGGGGCCGTCGGGGGAATCAGGCCAGGTGCTGTTCCAGGAAAGCGGACAGCTGTGCCTTGTTGAGGGCGCCCACCTTGGTGGCGGCCAGCTGGCCATCCTTGAACAGCATCAGCGTGGGGATGCCGCGGATGCCGAACTTGGCGGGGATCTCGCGGTTCTCGTCCACATTCATCTTGGCGATGGACAGCTTTTCCTTGTAGGTCTGCGCTGCTTCGTCGAGGATGGGGGCGATCATCTTGCAGGGGCCGCACCATTCGGCCCAGTAATCGACCAGCACCGTAGTGCCAGGCTGCAAGACGTCGGCTTCAAAGCTTGCGTCGGAGATGTGTTTGATCAGTTCGCTGGCCATGGGTGGAGTCCTTGATTTTTCGCAATGAGGAAGGCGCAGGAAAATCCGCACCGCAAAAAGATTGTGACAGAAACCTATCACCTGCTGCACCGTATGGGCGGTAGCTCAATGCTATGACTGTCATAGCTGTTTATGGGGTGGCGACAGGGTTGCCGGGACTCCGGGAATTAGTGGCGCCTGCGCGCAGACCGGCCTGCGGCAGGGTATTCTGCGCGCCCGCGCTGCAGGCATATGTGCCGGCCGGCAGCGCCAAGTTGAATGCGAGCATGGAATGGAAACTGATGTGATGGATGCTTTTGAACCCGGTGCGGCAGCGCGCACGATGGACTGCGATGTGGCGGTGATCGGTGCGGGGCCTGCGGGCCTGATGGCGGCCGAAGGGCTGGCCGGCAAGGGGCTGGATGTCCATGTGTTCGAGGCCAAGTCCTCCGCTGGGCGCAAGTTCCTCATGGCCGGCAAGGGCGGGCTCAACCTGACCCATTCCGAAAACCTGCCCGCCTTTGTCTCCCGCTACGGCGAGCGCAGTGCCGAGGTGTCGCGCTGGCTGGAGCTGCTGTCGCCGGATCAACTGCGTGCCTGGGCCGGTGAACTGGGCGTGGAAACCTTTGTGGGCAGCTCGGGCCGCGTATTCCCCAAGGACATGAAGGCTGCGCCCTTGCTGCGTGCCTGGCTGGTGCGTCTGCAGACCCAGGGCGTGGTGCTGCACACGCGCCACCGCTGGGTGGGCTGGCAAGACGGCGATGCGCTGGGCTTTGATACACCCGAAGGGCGGCTGCAGGTGCGGGCAAGGGCCGTGGTGCTGGCATTGGGCGGTGGCAGCTGGGCGCGCCTGGGCTCGGATGGCGCCTGGCTGCCCTTGCTGGAGCAGCGCGGTGTTGAAGTCGCTGCGTTGAAGCCTTCCAACTGCGGGTTCGATGTGGGTCTGGATGGCGCGGCTTCGGGCGGACAGATCGATCGCCGGGAGTTCATGGCCGAGCTGCTGGGCGCCAGCCCCCAGCCTGCGCGCGGCTGGAGTCCTTATTTCACAGAGCGCTTTGCGGGCCAGCCGTTCAAGTCTGTGGCGCTGTCCTTTGATGATGGCAAAGGCCATGTTTTCTCGCGCAAGGGCGAATTCATTGCCACGACCACGGGCGTGGAAGGCAGCCTGATCTATGCCGTCTCTGCGGCGCTGCGCGAAGCCATTGCGCGCGACGGGCAGGCCACCGTCCATCTCGACCTGCTGCCCCAGTTGACGCCCGAGCGCGTGCTGGTGGAAGTGCGCCATCCGCGCGGCTCGCGCAGCCTGGCCAGCCATCTGAAGGGGCGCCTGGGCCTGGACGGCATCAAGGCCGCCGTGCTGCATGAGGTGCTGGGCAAGGAAGGTGTGGCCGACCCTGTGCGGCTGGCCCATGCCATCAAGGCCCTGCCCATCACCGTGGTGGCGGCCCGACCCATTGACGAGGCGATCAGCACGGCAGGCGGCGTGCGGCTGGAAGCTCTGGACGCCAACGGCATGTGCGCAGCCGCTCCTGGCGTTTTCTGCGCCGGCGAGATGCTGGACTGGGAGGCTCCCACGGGCGGCTACCTGCTGACGGCGTGCATGGCCAGCGGCCTGCAGGCGGCGCAAGGCGTTGCGCGCTATCTCAAGGTGGATGGCGCAGAGCGTTAAGGGAGAGAGGGTGCCGCAGCGGGCCTGGACGGGGCAGGCGCCCGCAGGGCCTGCTGTTCAATGAAGGTGACGAGCCTTGCCCTCGGCACTGGTTTCACGGTTAGGGCTGCTTGGTTCCCCACCTGACCCGGTTGGCCGCTTCCCCATGCGAGGAGGCCCGTCACTCTCGATTATAGGGGCAAACACCGGGCCGCCCGGACGACATGGCCGGCCAAACCCGGGTCGCCTCGGGCAAGGGCGCCCAGCCCCGTAGAATCGCGGGATGTCTTATCTTGTGCTGGCCCGCAAATACCGCCCCCGCAATTTCTCTGAAATGGTGGGGCAGGAGCATGTCGTTCAGGCGCTCACCAATGCCCTGACGCAGCAGCGCCTGCACCATGCCTATCTGTTCACCGGCACGCGCGGCGTGGGCAAGACCACGGTCTCGCGCATTCTGGCCAAGTCGCTCAACTGCCAGGGCGCCGATGGCCAGGGCGGCATCACGGCAACGCCCTGCGGCGTCTGTGCGGCCTGTACCGAAATCGACAGCGGGCGCTTTCCCGACTACACGGAGCTGGACGCTGCCTCCAACCGTGGCGTGGACGAGGTGCAGAGCCTGCTGGAGCAGGCTGTCTACAAGCCGGTGCAGGGACGCTTCAAGGTCTTCATGATCGACGAAGTGCACATGCTCACGAACACGGCCTTCAACGCCATGCTCAAGACGCTGGAGGAGCCGCCTGAATACCTGAAGTTCGTGCTGGCCACCACCGATCCGCAGAAGGTGCCCGTGACCGTGCTCAGCCGCTGCCTGCAGTTCAACCTGCGGCCCATGGCGCCCGAGACCGTGCTGGAGCATCTGGGCCAGGTGCTGGGGCAGGAAGGCGTGGCCTCCGAGCCCCAGGCCCTGCGCCTGCTGTCGCGCGCCGCGCGTGGCTCCATGCGCGATGCGCTGTCGCTGACTGACCAGGCCATTGCCTTTGGCAGCGGACAGCTGCAGGAGGCCACGGTGCGCCAGATGCTGGGCAGCGTGGACCGCAGCCATGTGTTCCGCCTGATCGAGGCACTTGCCCAGGCCGATGGCCAGGTGGTTGTGGAAACCTCCGAGGCGCTGCGCCGCAATGGCCTGTCTGCCGCCTCCACGCTGGAGGAAATGTGCGCCGTGCTGCAGCGCATGGCCGTGGCACAGGCCGTGCCGCAGATGGCCGCCGACGCCAGCGATCCAGAAGCCGCAGAGATCGCCCGCCTTGCGGTGCTGATGCCGCGCGACGAAACCCAGCTGCTCTACAGCATCTGCCTGCATGGCCGGGCCGAACTGGGCCTGGCTCCCGACGAGTACGCGGCGCTGACCATGGCGCTGCTGCGGCTGCTGGCGTTCAAGCCGCAATCTGCAGAGCCCGCCCCGGGCGCGGCTGAAAAAAAAACTCCAGCGCTGACCCCCTCCACGGCGAAGCCTGAATCTCCCGCGCCCGTTGCGCAGACGCGGCCCGCACAGCCCGCTGTGCCCGAGGCTCCCGCTGCCCCAGCCAAGGCGGCCATGCCCGTCCCGCTCGCGCCTCCTGCTCCTGTCGCGCCTGTCGCATCTCCCGTGACCGCTGCGCCCGCCGTGGTCGCTCCCGTGGTGCAAGCCGTTGCGGCTCCAGCGCCTGTTCAGGCGCCCGTGGCCGTGGCCGCAGTTGCCAGGCCGGAACCTGTGCTTGCGCCTGTCCAGGAGGCCAGGCCTTCCGCTGCTCCAGAGGTGAAGCCGGCCGCCGGTGTCGCCCAGGAGCCCCTGGACGAGCCTGTGGATGAGCCCGTGGACGATGTGCAGGAAGACGAAGACTCTTCTGCCGATGAGGCGCCGCAGGCGCAGGATGCCGATGCACCGGACGAGGGTGCCTGGGCCGGGATGCCCGATGAAGGCTGGGCCGACGAAGGCCGCTGGAGCGATGACGGAGATCTGGCCCTGGAGCCGCCTGCCGCTGCCGTGGCACGGCAGTCCGAACCGCAGATCGACACTCAGATCGATGCGCATGACTTCGCTCCCGAACGTGGCCGCCAGTCCCCCGGTGCGCCTCCCGCGCCGACCGTGGAGCGCACGCCCGACGGCGATGTCTGGCACGCTGCCGTCCAGCAACTGGTGCAGGCCGAGGCCGTCACGGCGCTGGCACGGCAACTGGCGCTGCAGTCGCAACTGGTGGCGCGCGATGGCGATGCATGGACGCTGCGCGTGGAAAGCAGCTCGCTGGCGCAGCCCGCCACGCGCGAGCGCCTGCGTGCGGCGCTGGAGGCCGCTGGCCTGGCGCGGCAACTGCATGTCGAGCAAGGCGCCGTGGCAGACAGCCCCGCGCGGCGCAATGCGGTGGCCAGCCATGAGCGCCAGCGCATTGCAGAAGACATCGTGATGAATCATTCTCTGGTGCAGACCCTGATCCGCAGCCATGGCGCGAAAATCGTGCCCGGCAGTATCAAGCCCGTATCCATTCAGCCCTGACACGCTCTAGAGCGTTTCGTTTTTACCCTACAGAAGAAGGAACTCACATGTTCAACAAAGGACAACTGGCCGGCCTGATGAAGCAAGCCCAGGCCATGCAGGACAACCTCAAGAAGGCCCAGGATGAACTGGGCAACATCGAGGTGGAAGGCGAGTCTGGCGCGGGCCTCGTGAAGGTGGTCATGACCTGCAAGCACGACGTCAAGCGCATCACCATCGACCCCAGCCTGCTGGCCGAAGACAAGGACATGCTGGAAGACCTGGTGGCTGCCGCCTTCAACGCCGCCGTGCGCAAGGCCGAAGAGACTTCCAACGAGAAGATGGGCAAGCTCACGGCCGGCATGCCCGGCCTGCCGGGCGGCATGAAGTTCCCGTTCTGAGGCAGGCCCCAGCGGTTGTGCCGAACAGCCTGGAGAGGCCATGCCGGCTTCTCCAGCTGCCCACTCGTGTGGAGTGGCCATCGAGCGATCTGCCCCTGCAGATCGCTTTTTTTCTGAGAACCTTCTCCATTGAAAGGAAGCTGCCATGTCGGACGTGCAATCGCTCGATGGCCTGATCGAGGCCTTGCGCAGGCTCCCGGGTGTGGGCATCAAGTCGGCGCAGCGCATGGCCTTCCACCTGCTGCAGCGCGACCAGGACGGCGCGCGGCAACTGGCCCGTGCCCTGACCACGGCCGTGGAGTCGGTCACCCACTGCGAGCGCTGCCATACCTTCACCGAAGGCCGCATCTGCTCCATCTGCCAGGATGAAGGGCGTGACGCGGCCCGGCTGTGCGTGGTGGAGGCGCCTGCCGATATGGCGGCCATGGAGCGCACGGGTGCCTACCAGGGCTATTACTACGTGCTGATGGGGCGGCTGTCGCCACTCGACGGCATAGGTCCGCGCGATCTGAACCTGTCATCCCTGCTGGAGCGTGCCGGCGACGGCAAGGTGCAGGAGGTGATCCTGGCCACCAGCTTCACGGCGGAAGGCGAGGCCACGGCCCATGCGATCAGCGAGGCCCTGAAGGCGCGCGGCATCCATGTGACGCGCCTGGCGCGCGGCGTGCCCATAGGCAGCGAACTCGAGTACGTGGACCTGGGTACGATCGCCCATGCGCTGGTGGACCGCCGGTAGTGGCCGAGGCGGCTGGCGTTTCTTGTCTTTTCATCAGGAGCCTGTATGCCGACCTCTGTCATCCTGCCGCCCGGCGGCTTCTCCATAGCGCATTGGTGCCTGCTGGTGGCGGCCCTGCTGCCGCTGGCCTGCGCCTACATCGCCAAGGCGCCCGGCATGAAGCACCGGCCGGGGCAGCGCGGTTTCGACAACCACGAACCCCGGGCCTGGCTGGCGCAGCAGACGGGCTACCAGGCACGGGCCAACGCGGCGCAGGCCAATAGCTTCGAGTGCCTGCCTTTCTTCATTGGCGCCTTGCTGGTTGCCTGGCAATTGGGTGCACCGTCCGCGCGTGTCGATGGCCTGGCCGTGGCCTTTGTTGTGTTGCGCATTGCCTACATAGCCTTCTATGTGACGGACCGCGCCACGCTGCGCAGTCTGGCCTGGGCGCTGGCGCTGGTGGTGAATCTGCTGCTGTTTTTCGCGGGCTACCGCTGAGGCCTGGGTGAGACCTGGGCGAGGGCCGGGCGCGTGTTCACCGCGCGCCGTGCTGGCCCTGAAACCTACGGTGTTTCACATACGGGCAAGCACCGATGCTGTGCATGCGGGCTCTGGGCATGATCGTGTTGCACTGCAGCAAAATAACCATCATGTCTTCCCACGTGCTTGATCGCCGAACCTTGTTGAGCCTCATGGGGCTGGGTTCCCTTTGGTCGTTTCCTTCCCTCGGTTCGGCCGAGCTGGTGACGATTTCCGTGGGCGGTCAGGGCCTGCTGTATTACCTGCCGCTGGTGATTGCCCAGCAACTGGGGTACTTCGAGGCCGAGGGCCTGACCGTGCGCATCGATGACTATCCGGGCGGGTCGCAGTCGCTGCAGGCGCTGGAATCGGGCGCCGCCGATGTGTGCGCGGGTGCCTATGAACACACGCTTGTCGCGCAGCAGCGCGGCAGTGTGCTGCGTGCCTTCGTCGTGCAGGGGCGTGCGCCGCAGATTGCGCTGGGCGTGTCCTCGCGCTGGATGCCGCGCTACCAGACGCTGGCCGACCTGCGCGGGCGGCGCGTGGGCGTGTCCTCGCTGGGCGCATCCACGGCCCGGGCCGTGCAACTGATGCTGCTGGGCGATGGTCTGGAGGCCGATCTGGTGCAACTGGTGGGTGTGGGCTCGGGGCCTGACGCCATGGAGGCGCTGCGCACCGGGCGCGTGCATGCGCTTTGCCATGCGGACCCGCTGATGAGCGTGCTGGAGGACAAGGGAGCCGTGCGCATCGTCAGAGACCTGCGTGATCTGCGCAGCAGCGCGCAGCTGTACGGCGGCTCCATGCCCTCGGGCACGCTGTACGCGACCCAGGCCTTTTTGCGCAAGAACCCTGCCAAGGCCCAGGCGCTGAGCAATGCCATGGTCCGATCGCTCAAGTGGCTGCAGACCGCCGCGCCCATGGATGTGCTCAGGGCCGTGCCTGCACCCTATCTGCTGGGCTCGCGGCGCGCCTATCTGTCGGCCTTCGAGCACATGCGCACCACGATCTCGCCCGATGGCCTGATGCCCGATGACGGGCCTGCCACGGCCCTGCGCGCCTTGGTCCGGCTCAACCCTGCGCTGGCGCGCAGCGGTATCGACCTGGAGCGCTCGTTCACCAACGAATTCGTGCGGCAGTCCCGCCAGCGTTTCCACACCTGAGCCCCGGGCCGCACGCAAAAGAGCCCGCGAAAGCGGGCTCTTTGGAGTGGGGCAGTGATGGCGCCTTCAGCGCTTTTTCACCTTGGATGGCTTGCCGCCACGCGGCGCCGTGGTGACCGACACCTTGGCGTTGCGGTTTTGCGGCTGCACGGCCACCTTGCGTGCGGTTCCGGTGGACTTGGCCGCCCGGGCATTGCCGCCGCTGCTGGCGCGCACCGGCAGGTAGGCCACCAGCGATTGGCCGGCATGCAGGGTGGCGGAGGACTTCAGGTCATTCCAGTCCGCCAGATTGGATGCGCTGACGCCGTAGCGGTTGGCCACGCTGATCAGCGTGTCGCGCTTGCGGGCCTTGATGGTGGTGCGGCGCGTGACGATCTCGGGGGCAAAGCTGATCTGGCCGTTGTCGGCCACGTGGCCGGCCACGTCGGCACGCACGTTGGCGCCGCGCGGCACCATGAGCGCGGAGCCGGCCTTGATCAGCATGCGGGGCGGGATGTTGTTGAGGGCGCGCAGGTCGGACTCGCCCAGGCCCACGCGCTGGGCCGCCTCGGCCACGCTGATGGTGGAGGGCACGGTCCACACGGTCCAGCTCGCGTACTGGCCTTCGTCGAAGGCCTGCATGTTGCGGCGGAACACCTTGGCGTTGTCCCAGGGCAGCAGGATCTCCGGCGTGCCGGCCGCAAAGATCACCGGCTTGCGGAAGCTGGGATTCAGCGCCTTGAAGTCATCGGTCGATACATCGGCCAGCTTGGCCACCAGTTCCACGTCGATGTCACGGGTGATGGTGACGGTCTGGAAGTAGGGGTGGTTCTCGATCAGCGGCAGCTCGGTGTTGAATGCATCGGGGTTGGCCACGATGTTCTTGACGGCCTGCAGCTTGGGCACGTACATGCGGGTCTCGGCCGGCATCTGCAGGTCGGTGTAGCCCGTGGGCAGGCCCAGCTTCTCGTTGCGCTTGATGGCGCGGCCCACGCTGCCTTCGCCCCAGTTGTAGGCGGCCAGGGCCAGGTGCCAGTCGCCGAACATGTCGTAGAGCTTTTGCAGGTAGTCCAGCGCGGCGCGCGTGGAGGCCAGCACGTCGCGGCGGTCGTCGCGGAAGGCGTTTTGCTTGAGGTCGAAATAGGTGCCGGTGGCCGGCATGAACTGCCACATGCCGGCCGCCTTGGCGGTGGAGACGGCCTGCGGGTTGAAGGCGCTCTCGATGTAGGGCAGCAGCGCCAGCTCGGTGGGCATGTTGCGCCGCTCCAGTTCCTCGACGATGTGGAACAGGTACTTGCTGGAGCGCTCGGTCATGCGCTGTATGTAGTCGGGCCGGCTGGCATACCACTGCTCGCGGTCCTTGACCAGATCCTGGTCCAGGTCGGGCATGGCGAAGCCCTGGCGAATGCGTACCCACAGATCGCCCGTGGTCTCCAGCGAGGCCACGCCGCCGTTGCCGGCGCTGCCTGTGCCCAGCGGGCTCAGCGGTCCGTTGGGGTACATCGGGGAGTGCGGTGCGGTGCTGGGGGCGGGGGCCGTGCTGGCCAGGTCCGGGCTGCTGGTGGTGGCGCAGCCCGCAAGAGCCAGCAGGCTGCCCAGCAGCAGGGTGTGTAGCAGTTTCATCAGAAGACGTTTTTCCATTGGCGCAGGCCGGCCAGCACGCTGGCGGGGTCCTGCTGTCTCACCTGTGCGTCGAAGCCTGCGGCGGCGGCGGCCACTGCGGATTCGCGCGTTCTAAGAAAGGGATTGATGGAGCGCTCGGTCTCCATCAGGGAAGGCAGCGTGGGCCGGCCGGCCTCGCGCAACGCCTGACAATGCCTCTGGTAGTGAGCCAGGGCCTGGTTGTTTGGTTCCACGGCCTGCGCAAAGCGCAGGTTGGACATTGTGTACTCATGTGCGCAGCAGACCAGGGTGTTGTCCGGCAGCGCGGCCAGATCGTCCAGCGATTGCTGCATCTGCTGCGGCGTGCCTTCGAACAGGCGCCCGCATCCCCCTGAAAACAGCGTATCGCCGCAGAACAGCACGGGCTGCGCCTGCGCCGCCGTGCTGTAGAAGGCGATGTGGCCGCTGGTGTGGCCGGGCACGTCAATGACCTGCCAGGGGCCGCCCAGGGCCTGCACGGTATCGCCACCCTGCACGCGCTGCACGGGCTCGGGCAACTGCTCGTAGGCGGGGCCCCAGACCTGGGCGCCCGTGGCCTGGCGCAGCTGAGCCACGCCGCCGACATGATCGGCATGGTGGTGGGTGACTAAAATGCCCTGCAACTGCAAGTCCAGCTGGCGCAGGCTGGCCAGCACGGGCGCTGCATCGCCGGGATCGACGACCAGGGCCTGCCCTGCGTCGTACAGCAGCCAGATGTAGTTGTCGGAAAAAGCGGGGATGGGCAACAGGTTCATGAGCAGCAAAATTATAGGGACGCATCACTGGACGCAATCTGCCCTCGGCCACTACCTGCTGGAATGGGAGCAGCAGCGCTGCGACGAGGCGGTGGCCGATATTTTCGGCTATCACAGCCTACAGTTGGGCATGCCCATGCTTCAGGGGCTGCGCGCCAATCGCATGCCGCACCGCTGGCTGGCCCTGGATTCCATGCAGGATGCGGTGCCAGCCGAGGCAGTGCCACCGCTGGAGGTGCCCGTGGCGCTGCTGGCCGATCCGGCCGCGCTGCCGTTTTCCGAGGCCAGCCTCGACCTCGTCGTCATGCCGCACACGCTGGAGACCTCGCCGGACCCGCATGCCGTGTTGCGCGAGGCGGCCAGGGTGCTGATGCCCGAGGGCCGTATCGTCGTGTGCGGGCTCAACCCCGCCAGTCTGCTGGGCGTGCAGCGCCGTGCCGAGCGCGGCGTGTACCTGCCCGATGTGGGCTGGGGCGTGGGCTACTGGCGGCTGCGCGACTGGCTGCGATTGCTGGCCTTCGAGATCGAGGCCGTGCAGTTCGGCTGCTATCGTCCTGCCGTGCAGACGGATCGCTGGCTGCGGCGCTGGCAGTTCATGGACCGCGTGGGGCGGCTGGGCTGGCCCATGCTGGGCGGCGTGTACTGCGTGGTGGCCGTCAAGCGCGTGCCGGGCGCACGCATGCTGGAGCCTGCCTGGCGTGGCCGCGCAGCCGTGTCGGGCGCCTCCGTGCCTGTGGCCCACCGCATGCCGGCGCAGGCGGTGCAGGGCAGCGATCCGCATTCCAACCGGCCTGAAGGCCGGGCCATTCAACCCAAGGAAATTTTTTGAATCAAGTTGTTATCTACACGGACGGCGCCTGCAAGGGCAATCCGGGTCCCGGCGGCTGGGGCGTGGTGCTGGAGGCCGGCAGCGCCAGAAAAGAGCTGTTCGGCGGCGAGCTGAACACGACCAACAACCGCATGGAGATGATGGCCGTGATCGAGGCGCTGTCCGCGCTCAGGCGACCCTGCGATGTGGTGCTCTACATCGACAGCCAGTACGTGCTCAAGGGCATCACCGAATGGATCCATGGCTGGAAGGCCAAGGGCTGGAAGACGGCCTCCAAGGAGCCGGTCAAGAACGTCGAGCTGTGGCAGCGGCTGGACGCCCTGGTCCAGGGCGGCGGCCACCGCATCGACTGGCGCTGGGTCAAGGGCCACGCCGGCGACCCTGGCAACGAGCGGGCAGACGCCCTGGCCAACAAGGGCGTGGACCAGGCACTGGGGCGCTGAGCGCCTGGTGCGGGGGCGGGTGCAATGCCCGTCCCTTGCTTCCACCTCCCGAGACCTACCTACAACGCGGTAGATGAAAACCCCAGAACCAGAATTCGGCCCGCGCAGCTAATATTTCCATAAGTGGAAATTAGTTCGCGCCCTGCCAGGCATCTTCCGTGGCGTGGTGTTCAAAATTGCCACTTGTGGAATTTTTTTACCCATCTCACGATGAAAGAGCCTTGCGATGAAATACAAAGCAATTGCCGCATTGGCGATGCTGGGCGGCGCGGGAGCGGCGCTGGCCCAGAGTTCGGTGACGCTGTACGGCAGCATGGACCTGACCATGCCCTGGATCAGCGATGTGCGCGGGAGCCGGCTGACGCGCATGGATTCGGCCATTTCCCAGCCTGACCTCTGGGGCCTGCGCGGCTCGGAGGATCTGGGGGGCGGCATGAAGGCCTCGTTCCAGCTGGAGAACGGATTCCTCACGGACATCGGCTCGCCGATCTCGCCGACCAGCTACTTCAACCGGGCTTCCTGGGTGGGTCTGGACAGCGCGTCGATGGGCTCGGTGCGGCTGGGTCGCCAGGTCGATTTCACGGCCGGCACGCTGAGCCAGTGGGGCAACGGCTACCAGCTCTACAACTTCTATCTCTACCACCCCGGCAATCTGGACGGCCTGTCCAGCCAGTTTCCGGTGGACAACTCCGTGGTCTACCTGACGCCCAGCATGGGCGGGATGCAGTTCGGCGCGCAGTACGGCTTTGGCGAGGTGCCGGGCCGCTCGCAGGCCAACCGCACCTACAGCGTCATGGGCAGCTATTCCAGTGCCAAGCTCAATCTGGCCGTGGCCTACACCGATGCGCGCGGCCGTGCCTTCGATATCGCCGGGCGCACGGGCCTGGCGAACGCGCTGGGCCAGGACCTGGTGGCGGGCCGGCCGCTGGTGCTCGACACCTTCCAGGTGCTGGGCATCGGCGGCGGTTACCAGCTCGATGCGCTTCCGGTCCGGCTCAACGCGCTGCTGACGCGCTCCACGCTCAAGTACGGCGGGGCCTCCAGCAACATGAGCGCGCTCGACCTGGGCCTGGCCTGGCAGACCAGCCAGGCCGTGACCATCAACACGGGCTACTCCTTCAGCCGTTTCGAGCAGACGAAGTGGAACCAGGTCCACCTGGGCGCGCGCTATGCCTTCTCCAAGCGCACGCAGCTGCATGCCTCGGTCACGCACCAGCGCGCCTCGGATGGCGTGGCGGCGATGAATTCCGTGGGCGTTGCCAGCGGGCGCACGCAGACCGTGATTGCGGCAGGCATACACCACTCGTTCTGAGAGGCATGAGACATGCAGCCCCGGCGACGCGGGCGCATTGGAGACCCCACGATGAAATTCACCCTCAATTCCCGAAGCGTGGCCTTTGACGGCGACGGGCAGACCCCGTTGCTGTGGGTGTTGCGCGATCACTTCAAGCTGCCTGGCACCAAGTTCGGCTGCGGCATCAGCATGTGCGGGGCCTGCACGGTCCATGTCGATGGCGAGCCGGTGCGCTCCTGCGTGCTGCCCGTCTCGACGGTGGGCGGTAAGGCGGTCACGACCATCGAAGGGCTGTCCAGCAACCGTTCCCACCCCATCCAGAAGGCCTGGATGGACAAGGACGTGCCGCAGTGCGGCTACTGCCAGTCCGGCATGGTCATGGCCGCTGCCGCGCTGCTCAAGACCCATCCACAGCCCACCGATGCGCAGATCGACGAGGCCATGACCAATCTGTGCCGCTGCGCCACCTACCACCGCATCCGGGAGGCCATCCATGCCGCAGCGTCCAAGCAATGAACGGGGCCGCACGGCCGGCTCTGCCATCTCGCTGCGGCGCAGGCATCTGCTCCAGAGCGCTGCTGCGCTGCTGGTGGCGCCTGCTGCCGGCAGCCTGCTGATTCCGCTGGCGCAGGCCGCGCCAGCGGAGGCCGGTGCAGCGGCAGCAACGGCCTCCTCCATCGGCGACTGGGTCTGGATCGAGCCTTCGGGGCAGGTGGTGATCGGCGTGTCGCAGTGCGAGGTGGGCCAGGGCATCTACACGGGCCTGCCCCAGGTGCTGGCCGACGAGCTCGATGCCGACTGGGCCAGCGTGACCGTGCGCTTCGTCACGGGGCGCGACGCCTATCGCAACGATGCGGGCGAGATGCCGTTCCAGCAGTTCGTGGGCGCGTCGATGTCGATGAACTATTTCTACGAGCGCATGCGCCTGGCTGGTGCCCAGGCCCGTGATGTGCTGCTGCGTGCCGGCGCGGCCCGGCTGGGCGTGCGGGCATCTCAGTGCAGCACGCGCGCCGGCCGCGTGCTGCACTCCGCGACGGGCCGCAGCGTGGGCTACGGCGAGATCGTGGCCGATGCCTCCAGGCTGTCCATCGCCTCGCGCCCGCGCATGAAGTCGGCTTCCGAGCAGGGCCTGATCGGCCGCAACCTGCGCCGGGTGGACACCCCGGCCAAGGTCGATGGCAGCGCGGTCTTCGGCATCGATGTCGAGGTGCCCGGCATGCTGATCGGCGCCGTGCGCATGGCGCCCAGCGTGACGGGGCGCATCGTGCGCATCCGCAACGAGGCAGAGGTGCGCGCGCGCCCCGGCGTACATGCCGTCGTGCGCACCACGCAGTGGCCCGACCCTGAGCCCAGCACCGTGGTGGTGGTGGCTGATTCGTACTGGATCGCCAAGCAGGCCGCCGACGCGCTGGACATCGAATTCGACGCCGGCGCGGCGGCCGGCGTGGACAGCGAGCGCATCCATGCGCAGTTCGTCGCAGGCCTGTCGAACGACAAGGCCGTCGTTGCCCGCAGCCTGGGCAAGCCGCGCGAAATGCTGGCGGCGGGCAAGCCGATCACGGCCGACTACCACTCGCCCTACATCACGCACGCCACCATGGAGCCGCTGGCCGCCACTGTCCATGTGCGCGACGGCGAGGTCGAGACCTGGGGGCCCTACCAGGGCCAGGACTTCCTGCGCGGCGAACTGGGCAAGGCCTGCGGCGTGCCTGTGGACAAGGTCATCGTGCATACCACCTTCCTCGGAGGCAGCTTCGGGCGCAAGTACATGCCCGACTTCGCCTTGCATGCGGCAGCGGCATCCAAGGCCGTGGGCCGGCCCGTCAAGGTCATCCGCTCGCGCGAGGACGACATACGGCATTCCTACTACCGGCCCGGCGCCTCGGGGCGGCTGAGTGCAGTGCTGGGCGCCGACGGCATGCCGGCCGCGCTGCATGCACGCATCTCGGGCCAGTCGCTGTACGGAGCCATCAACCCCAAGAAGATGGCCGATGCAGGCGGCTGGGACGAGACCATGGTCGAGTCCATCTACGACCTGATCTACGGCGTGCCCAACCTGCTGGTGGATGCCGTGGACGTGCAGCAGCCCATACCGCTGAGCTATCTGCGCAGCGTGGGCACCACGTCCAGCGTGTTCTTCCTGGAGAGCTTCATCAGCGAACTCGCCCATGCGGCAGGCGTGGACGACTACCAGTACCGGCGCCGCCTGCTGGCCGGCCAGCCGCTGGCGCTGGGCGTGCTGGATGCGGCGGCCAAGGCCGCGCGCTGGGAGCAGCCCGCACCGGCAGGCCTGCACCGCGCCATGACCTTCAACGTCTACACGGGGCGGGGCGAGAGCTTCCAGACCTTTGTCGCGCTGGTCATGGAATTGCGTGTTGTGGAAGGCCGCGTGCGGCTGGAGCGCGCCATCTGCGCCATCGACGCGGGCCGCGTGGTCAACCCGGGACTGGTCAAGGCCAATGTGGAAGGCGGCATCGGCTTTGCGCTGACCAACACCTTCAAGAGCCGGCTGGGCTTTGACAAGGGCGTGGTGCAGCAAAGCAATTTCCACGACTACCCGCTGCTGCAACTGTCCGAAATGCCCCGCGTGGAGGTGGTCCTGGTCGAAAGCGACCGGCCGCCCCAGGGCTGCGGCGAAGTGGCCCTGGGCCCCACGGCGCCTGCCGTGGCCACGGCCCTGTTCCATGCCACCGGCCGCCGGTTCCGCTCCATGCCGCTGCCGCAGGACATCGCGTCCACCTGATCACCACCCCAACCCGTTTTTTTCGAGAAAAGGAATTTCATGCAAGTCGAACACATCACCCCGTGCATAGGATCGGAGATATACGGCATCGATCTCTCGGACCCGGCGCAGGTGCATGACCATGCGGACGCGCTGCGCCGGCTGCTGGCCGAGCGCCAGGTCATCTTCTTCCGCGACCAGACGCTGGACCCTGCGCAGCAGGTGCGCGTGGCCCAGGTGTTCGGCAAGGTAGAGCCCGTGTCCTCCACCTTTCCCTCGCACCCGGACGATCCCCATGTCGAGCTGCTGATCAGCCAGGGCACGCGCACCGGCACCGACATCTGGCATGCCGACCTGACCTGGCAGACCAAGCCGCCCGCCGGTGCCTGCCTCTACGCCGTGGACGTGCCGCCCACGGGCGGCGACACCATGTGGGCCAGCATGACCACGGCCTTCGCCTCGCTGGCGCCCGAGCTGCAGGCCTATCTGCGCAAGCTGCGCGCCACCCACAACTGGGAGGCGCCAGCGCTCAGGCAAAGCCTGATGCGCCGAGATCCGTCTGGCGAGGCCTATCGCGCCACCCGCCTCAAGCATCCGCCGCTGGAGCAGCCCGTGGTCCTGGAGCACCCTGTCACCGGGCTGCCCGTGGCCTTTGTGAACTCGCTCTACACCACGCACATAGAAGGCGTGACCAGCGACGAGAGCGCGGCCCTGATCGCCATGCTCAGCGGCTTGGCCAAGGTGCCTGAATGGCAGGTTCGCTTTCGCTGGCGCAAGGGCTCGGTGGCCATCTGGGACAACCTGGCCACGCAGCACTACGCGGTCAATGACTACCACCCCGCAGCGCGGCGGATGCACCGTGTGGCGATACGCCAGGCTTGAGCCCGGCAACGACCTTTGCTGACAATGAAAAAACCACGATGAAAGCCCTCTCCATGAAAGCGAAACGCAGAACGCTCGCCCTGGGCGCGGCCATGGCCCTGGCGCTGCTCGCCGGTCCGGCGCAGGCCCAGACCTACCCCCACAAGCCGGTCACCATCGTCGTGGCCTACCCCGCAGGCGGCGATACCGACGCGCTGGCGCGGCTGCTGGGCGAGAAGCTGTCGGCCCGCATCGGCCAGTCCGTGCTCGTGGACAACCGCGCGGGCGCCAGCGGCACCATAGGCAGCAGTTTCGTGGCCAAGGCACCGGCCGATGGCTACACGCTGCTGCTGGCGCCCAATACCTTTGCCATGGCCCAACTGGTGCTCAAGCTGGGCGCGGGCCACGGCTACGACGTGCTCAATGGCTTCACGCCCGTGATCGAGGTCGGCTCCACTTCGCTGTTCCTCGTCGCCGGGCCCGGTGCGGGCGTGCGCAGCTTCAAGGAGGCCATCTCCTCCAGCCAAGGCCGCTCGCTGGGCTATGCCACGCCGGGCAACGGCTCGCCCATGCACTTCCTCGGCGAGATGGTCCGGCGCGCCACGGGCGCCCGCTTCGAGGCCATACCCTACAAGGGCGTGGCCCCGGCCGTCACCGATGTGGTGGGCGGCCATGTGCCCTTCACCTACAGCACGCTGGGCTCCATCGCTCCCTATCTGCCCGGCGGCAAGCTGGTGGCGCTGGCCGTGGCCGATGCCCAGCGCTCACCGCTGGCGCCCGACGTGCCCACGCTGGCCGAGCTGGGCTACAAGGACGTGGAGCTGACCGCCTGGTACGGCCTGTTCGGCCCCAGGAACATGCCCGCCGAGGTGGTCAAGCTGCTGAATACGCACCTCAACGAGATCCTCAGGATGCCCGACGTGGTGGCGCGCATGGCCACGCTGGGAACCGTCCCTGTGGGCGGTCCGCCCCAGCGCCTGGGCAAGACCAATGCCGGCGATTTCGAGCGCTTCGGGCGGCTGGTCAAGGAGCTGGGCATACAGCCGGACTAGATTGAACAGGCGCTGAACGAAAGGAGGGAGGAAGCAGCGGGCGCCGGCGCAAGTCATCCCGGGTGGTGGCCCGGGGACGGAGGGTGGTCTTGCGCCGGCGCATCCTGCCTGATGCGCTCGGCCAGCAGATGGGACATGAAGCGCAGGTAGCGCTCGATCTGCTGGTCTGCCTCGGGTCCCTCACCGAACAGCTCGGCCAGCAGCGGCCGTGCCGTGGGCAGGAAGGCCGAAATGCTGAGAATGGCCAGGTGGATGAAGCGCGGGTCCACCTGTGCCGGGTGGCTGGCCTGCGCTCCGTCCATCAGCATGGTCGAGGTCAGCTCCAGCCCGCGCCGAGTGATGCGCTGCAGCGGCGTGCCCGAGGGCGGCGGCTCTTCTTCGCTTTCGTAGTGGTAGATCTCGGAGAGCGCCAGCCGCTCGAACTGCGGGTGCTCGCGCATGAAATCCAGCCGCAGCAGCAGGCGCTGGTAGACGCGCTCTTCCACCGTGCCCTGCGTCCTGAGCGCCACTTCCATGCGGTTTTGCAACTCGCGCATCAGGGACTCCGTCACCTCCTGCAGCAAGCCCTTGAGGCTGCTGAAGTAGTAGCGCACCAGGGCACGCGTGACACCGGCTGCCGCCGCGATTTCCAGAATGCTCAGCTGCTCCGGCGTGCGGGTCTTGAGCAGGTTGACCGTGGTCTGCAGGATGATGTCCCGTCCCACGGCATCGTCGGCCAGCGGGCGGCCGCTGTTGCGGCGGGGCTTCTTGGGCGCGGATTCGGTTGGCTTCTTTTGAGGCGGCATGCGGGCCATTGTCGGCGATACACAGGCAGCGGCCGCGCCGCAAGCGTCAGGGCTGGGCGGTGATGCGGGCCAGCGCGTCCGCGATCTCGCGGGCCTGCTGGGGCCGCACCAGCCTTTGCACCTCCTGCCCGTCATGCAGAAAGATCAGGGTGGGCCAGAGCTTGACGCGGTAGCTGCGACCCAGGGCCCGGCCGGGGCCGTCTTCCACCTTGATGTGGGCCACCTGCGGGGCGGCCTCCAGCGCCTGGGCAATCAGCGGTTGCGCGCCCTGGCAGTGGCCGCACCAGGCGGTGCCGAACTCCAGCAAGGTAGCGCCGGGCAGCGTGTCGACGGTGCTGCGATCGGGGGCGTCGGTCAGGTGCTTGGACTGGAAGGGCATGGGAATCTCCTGTCAGGGAAAGGCCTGCAGCGGCAGGATGGACACGGTTTCGCCGGCTTGCACGGCACCGCGCTCATGTTCGAGCACGATGAGGCAGTCCGCCTCGGCCATGGAGCGCAGCACGCCCGAACCCTGCGGCCCGGTGGTGCGCACCAGGCAGCGGCCATCGGCGCCTGTGGACAGAAGGCCGCGCTGGTACTCGGTGCGGCCCGGCCGCTTGGACAGCGCATGGGCAGCCACGGCCTGGGGCAGGGCGGCCGGCTCGGCAGCCGCCTGCGCAGCGCCCATGAGCTGCAGCAGCGCCGGACGGACAAAGACCAGAAAGCTGACCATGGCGGCCACGGGATTGCCAGGAAGGCCGATCAGCACCGTGGTGCGTGCAGGCGTGCGGCTTGCGGCAAACGGCGTGCCCGCATCGGGCTGCAGCAGGCCCACGGCCAGCGGCCGGCCGGGCCGCATGGCCAGTCGCCAGAAGTGCACGCAGCCCATGCGCTGCAGCATGGCGCGCGTGTGGTCGGCCTCGCCTGCGCTGATGCCGCCGCTGGTCAGCACCACGTCGGCCAGGGAGGCGGCTTCGCGCAGGCGCTCCTGCAGGGCCTCGGGCTCGTCGGCCACCACGCCCAGGTCCAGCACCTGCACGCCCATGCGCTGCAGCAGGCCGATGAGGCTGAAGCGGTTGCTGTCGTAGACCGCACCCTCGCGCGATGCCGTGCCGGGGTGGAGGATTTCATCGCCCGTGGAGAAATAGGCCACGCGCAGCCGCCTGCGCACGCGCACCTGGGGCTGGCCCAGGCTGGCGATCAGGCCCAGGGCCGCGGGATGCAGGCGCTGGCCCGCCGACAGGGCCACGCGGCCCAGGCTCAGGTCCTCGCCGCGCAGGCGCCGGTTGTCCCCGGCACGCACGCTGCCTGCCGGAATGCCGATGTGGTCAGTGCCTGCGGACACGGTGCGTTCATGCGCGATCACCGTGTCCAGCCCGCTCGGCAACACGGCGCCGGTCATGATCTTGATGCACTCGCCGGCCTGCACGGTGCCGTGCCAGGGTTTGCCGGCCAGGGCCTGGCCGACCACGCGCAGCACCAGCGGTGCAGCGGGCGAACCGGCGTGAGCTGCCTGCAACTGGCCGCCATCGAAGGCATAGCCATCCATGGCGGCGTTGTCATGCGCTGGCACATCGACGGGGGAGACGATGTCTTCGGCCAGCACGCGGTCCAGCGCATCGGCCAGCGCCAGCGTCTCCAACTCTGCCACCGGGCCCAGGGGCTGCAGCAGGCTGGCCAGCTGTGTCAGGGCCTGATCGACCCTCAGGTCCTGGGTGGATGCGGTGGTGGGGGATGCGGGCTGGAAGGATGCTGTCATCAGAACGGAATCCGGTTGGGCAAGGCGGCGTGCGGGCCGGCGGCGCGGGGCACTACGACGGGGTGGCTGCGGCGCGCGCCAGCGCCTGCAGCTCCTGCTGCGTGTTGGCGTTGGCAAAGGCCAGCGGGCTGTCGCCCGCGCGGTCGAAGAGGGCCGTGGCGCAGCGGTGCTGGCCCGTCCATGCATCGATCTTGCGGCCGCCCGAACGTATGAACGATTGCAGACTATCACGCAGCGATGACCGCATCAGGCAGAACACGGGCTGGGCCCGCAGCAGGGATTGATCTGCGTCAAGCGAGCGCTCCCTGCCATGGGCGACGACGATGTCGGCCGCAGGCTGCTGCGACAGCGCCGCCTGCACAAGCCGCTCCACAAGGTCCAGCGGGAACAGCGGCGTATCGCAGGGCACGCAGACCAGCCAGGGCGTCCGGCAGTGCATCAGGCCACTCAGGAAGCCGGCCAGCGGGCCGGGATAGTCGGGTTCGGCATCGGGCCAGACCGGCGCACCGTGGGCCGCGCCCAATTGCGCATAGGCCTCGGCATGGCGATTGGCGTTGATCAGCAGATGCCCGACCTGGGGCGCCAGGCGGTCCAGCGCATGGGCTGCCAGCGGCTGGCCCAGAAAGGGCTGCAGCCCCTTGTCGATGCCGCCCATGCGCATGCCGCGCCCGCCTGCCAGCACGCAGCCCGTGATTTCTGGCACTTATACACATCTGACGCTGCCGACGATCTTGCGCGTCGAT